>DASQGF010000124.1:0-12832 GCA_035632755.1 Terriglobales bacterium | reverse complement strand
CACCATCGCCACCGCGCACGTGGAGTACGAGACGGCGGCGCGGCACTACGCGCACGTGGATTGCCCGGGCCACGCCGACTACATCAAGAACATGATCACCGGGGCGGCGCAGATGGATGGCGCCATCCTGGTGGTGGCGGCCACCGACGGACCCATGCCGCAGACGCGCGAGCACGTGCTGCTGGCGCGGCAGGTGGGCGTGCCCTGCATCGTGGTGTTCCTGAACAAGTGCGATGCGGTGGACGATCCTGAGCTGCTCGACCTGGTCGAACTGGAAGTGCGCGAGTTGCTGAAGGGCTATCAGTTCCCGGGCGACGACGTGCCGGTGATCCGCGGCTCGGCGCTGGGGGCGCTGAACGGCGAGGCCAAGTGGGAGAAGTCGATTGACGAGCTGATGGAGGCGGTGGACAAGTACGTGCCCATGCCGCAGCGCGAAGTGGACAAGCCCTTCCTGATGCCGATCGAGGACATTTTCTCGATCTCCGGCCGCGGCACGGTGGTGACGGGGCGCATCGAGCGCGGCAAGGCGAAGGTGGGCGAGGAGATGGAGATTGTCGGCTTCCGCGAGACGCGCAAGACGGTGATCACCGGGGTGGAGATGTTCAAGAAGCAGCTCGACGAGGGCATGGCGGGCGACAACGCCGGGTTGCTCTTGCGCGGCATCCCCAAGGAAGACGTGGAGCGCGGCATGGTCATTGCCAAGCCGGGCTCGATCACCCCGCACACCAAGTTCAAGGGCGAGGTGTACGTGCTGAGCAAGGAAGAGGGCGGACGGCACACGCCGTTCTTCAAGGGCTACCGGCCGCAGTTCTACTTTCGGACCACGGACGTGACCGGAGTGACGGAGATGCCGGAAGGCACGGAGATGGTGATGCCGGGCGACAACGTGGGCCTGGTGATCCAGTTGATCACCCCGGTGGCGCTGGAGAAGGGGTTGCGGTTCGCCATCCGCGAAGGCGGCCACACCGTGGGCGCGGGAACCATCACCGAGATTTTGGAATAGGGAAGCGCGCCAAACGCGCGATTTAGGCGCCGCAAAGAACGCGGCGCATCGCGCGGCGCGCCTAGGTCCTTCGGCCGCAAAAGAAGCGGCCTCAGGATGACAGAGGAAAGAAGACAACATTCGCGGCATGCAGCCAGCCGCCAGTTCTTTGAGGAACACCGAACGTGAATGGAAAAGACAGAATCCGGATCCGGCTGAAAGCCTACGACTATCGTGTGCTGGACCAGTCGACGGGTGAGATTGTGGACACCGCGAAGCGCACGGGTGCGCAGATCGCCGGGCCCATCCCGCTACCCACGGTCAAGAACAAGTATTGCGTGCTGCGTTCGCCGCACGTGGACAAGAAATCGCGAGAGCAGTTCGAGATCCGTACCCACAAGCGCCTGCTCGACATCCTCGAGCCCACGCAGCAGACGGTGGACGCGCTGATGAAGCTCGACCTGCCTGCGGGCGTAGATGTGGAGATCAAGGCGTTTGGGAAGGAACACAAGTGACCGCGCTTTCCGGGGCGTTCGAGCCCCGGGCGGTCATCCTGAGCGGCGCAGCCGCGAAGGATCTTGCGGTCGCCGGCTGTCGGTCGTCGGCCAAACGTAGCGAGCCCCGCAGGGGCGAATGAATGTAGCCCGGCACGTAAGTGCCGGGAGAGGATTTATGGCGGTCAACGGAATCTTAGGCAAGAAGGTCGGGATGACGCAGCTCTTCGACGACAAGGGCGACGTGCACCCCATCACCGTGTTGCAGGCGGGGCCGTGCGTGGTGACGCAGAAGAAGTCGCAGGCCAAGGAAGGCTACGACGCGGTGCAGATCGGGCTGATCGAGTTCGTCAAGGAATCGCGGCTGACGCGCCCTGAGCGCGGCCACCTCGCCAAGCACAACCTGCCGCCGGTGCGCTTCTTGCGCGAGGTGGGCATCACCAGCGACGGCGCGGGGGACGGAGCGCCCGCGGAGTCGATGAAGGTCGGCGACAAGGTGCTGGTGGACATTTTCCAGGGTGAGAAGTGGGTGGATGTCACCGGGACCAGCAAGGGACGCGGCTTCGCCGGTGTGGTCAAGCGGCACCACTTCGCGGGCGGGCCGAAGTCGCACGGGTCGATGTTCCAGATGCCCGGCTCCATCGGCTCATCGGCGTTCCCCTCGCGCGTGTTCAAGGGCATGCGCATGTCCGGGCACCTGGGGAACGCGCGGGTGACGACGCGCAACCTGCGGGTGGTGGGCATCGATCTCGACGACAACCTGCTGATGGTCGAAGGCGCGGTGCCGGGGCCGAACGGCGGGTACTTGGTCATCAACAAGGCCGGGAAGCCGCCGCGGGAGCGCCGCGGGTTCGGCGGCGAGGCCACCATCGACCCGTTGAAGGCGTCGAAGCGCAAGACCAAGAAGGCGTAACTGTTATGGCAAACATCGACGTTGTCGATCTGAGCGGCAAGAAGGTGGGGACGCTGGCCCTGGCCGACGAGGTCTTCAGCGCAGTCAACGAAGACCTGCTGTGGGAGGCGGTGAAGCACTATCGCGCTTCGCTGCGGGCGGGAACCCATGCCACCAAGAACCGCAAACTGGTTTCCGGCTCGGGCAAGAAGTTGTGGAAGCAGAAGGGTACGGGGCGGGCGCGCGTGGGCTCCCTCCGCTCGCCGCTGTGGCGGCACGGCGGCACGGTGCACGGGCCGCAGCCGCGCTCCTACGACTACGCGTTCCCGCGTAAGAAGCTGCTGGGCGCGCTGCGTTCCGCGCTGGCCGCCAAGTTCGCCGATGGCAAGCTGACGGTGGTCGAGAGCTTTGAGCTGAACGAAGCCAAGACCAAGGGGTTCCGCAAGGCGCTGGAGGCGCTGAATGTCGCCAAAACAGCGTTGCTGGTCGAGGCGGCGAAGGTCGAGAACCGCAACCTGGAGCTCGGCTCGCGCAACCTCGAGGGCGTTGAACTGGTGCGTGGCAACCAGGTGCATCCGTATCACCTCCTGCGTTATGACGCGGCGATTTTCTCGCGGCCGGCGCTGGAAAAACTTCAGGACACGCTGAAGGCTTCGGCTCCGAAGAAGAAAGCGGAGGTGGCGTAATGAAATCGGCGTACCAGATCATTCGCCGCCCGCTCATCACCGAGAAAGGCCTGGGGATCAAGGAACTGCAGCGCACGTTGGTTTTTGAGGTGGCGGCCCAGGCGACCAAGACCGAGGTGAAGGAAGCGGTGCAGTCCATCTTCAAGGTGAAGGTGGACGCGGTGCGCACGGCGAACTTTCCCGGCAAGGAGCGGCGTCGGGGACGCTTCGCCGGCTACCGTCCTGACTGGAAGAAAGCTTACGTGCGGCTGAAAGCCGGCGAGAAGATGCCGGAGTACGCGCAGAATTTGTAGCTGTGAGCTGCTAGCTACTGGCTGTTAGCCAGAAGCTAGAGGCTAGAAGCTAGAGATTTCTTATGGCGATCAAAACTTACAGACCGGTCACCTCGACGTTGCGGTTCCAGACGACGCTGGTCAATGAAGACCTGAGCACCGATCGTCCGCACAAGCCGCTGACCGAAACCAAGAAGGGTACGGGCGGGCGGCGCAACTCGGGTGACATCACCAGTTGGTTCCGCGGTGGCGGCCACAAACGCAAGCTGCGCATCATCGACTTCAAGCGCGACAAGACGGGGGTGCCGGCGAGCGTGGTCTCCATCGAGTATGACCCCAACCGTTCGGCGCGCATCGCGCTCCTGGCCTATGCCGACGGCGACAAGCGCTACATCCTGCAGCCTTCAGGGCTGAAGGTGGGGCAGAAGGTAGTGAGCGGTCCCGACGCCGATATCCTGGTGGGCAACGCCCTGCCGCTGAAGAACATTCCTCCCGGCACCACCATCCACAACCTGGAGCTGCGTCCGGGCAAAGGGGCGCAGATGGTGCGCTCGGCGGGAGGCGCGGCGCAGTTGGTGGCCAAGGAAGGCGACTATGCTCTGGTCAAGCTGCCTTCGGGCGAGACCCGCAAGGTGCTGCTGGATTGCATGGCCACCATCGGGCAGGTGGGCAACTTGGACCATGAGAATGTCACCGTCGGCAAGGCGGGGCGCAAGCGTTGGGTGGGCAAGCGTCCGCACAATCGCGGCGTGGCCATGAACCCGGTGGACCATCCCCACGGCGGCGGCGAAGGCAAGACCTCCGGCGGACGGCATCCGGTGACACCCTGGGGACAGCCCACGCGCGGCTATAAGACGCGCAACAACAAGCGCACCAACCGGTTCATTGTGAACCGCGGGAAGTGACACCGCTTCCCGGGGCGTGAGTCGCGGGAGCGAAGGATCTGACGAACTATGGCGAGATCGACGAAAAAAGGCGCGTTCGTAGACGCGCACCTGATGAAGAAGGTCGAGGAGCTGAACCAGCGGAACGAGAAGAAGGTCGTCCGCACCTGGTCGCGGCGCTCCACCATCCACCCGGAAATGGTGGGACACACCATCGCGGTGCACAACGGCAAGAAGTTCATCCCGGTGTACCTCACCGAGAACATGGTGGGACACAAGTTGGGCGAGTTCAGCCCCACCCGCATCTTCAAGGGACACTCAATGAGGGCAGCCACGGAAGTGGCGGCCAAGCCGGCGGGCGTCCCCGGAGGTCCGGGCGCACCGGTGCCGGCGGCCCCGGCGGGCGGCGCGGCTCCGGCCGCACCGGCAGGCGGAGCTCCGGCGGCTCCGAAGACGTAACGAGAGACGACTATGGAATTCAGGGCGGAAATGAAATATCTCCGCATTTCACCGCAGAAGGTGCGCCTGGTGCTGGACACCATCAAGGGCCGGCGGGCGGAGGATGCGATGAACATCTTGGCCTTCACCAAGAAGGGCGTGGCGCCGGATGTCTCCAAGCTCCTGCGCTCGGCCATCGAGAACGCGAATTTTCTGAGCACGGAGAAGGGCCTCGACGTGGACGTGGACAACCTCTACGTCAAACACGCGGTGGCCAACGACGGGCCGCGCATGAAGCGTATACGGCCGGCGCCCATGGGACGAGCCTACCGCTATCAGCGGCGCATGGCGCATCTGGAGATCGTGCTCGCCGAGCGCGGCAAGCAGAACGATGAAGCCACAGCGACGGTGGTGGGCGAAGAACAGGCGGCAGCGAGCGCCCGTCCGAAGGCGCGTGTGGCTGTGAAGAAAAGATCGGCACGTCCCGCGAAGAAGAAGATGGCGGGCGCGAAGAGATAGCGAGGACGCAATGGGACAGAAGGTACATCCATACGGATTCCGCCTCGGCTACACCAAGCCGTGGAAGTCGCGCTGGTATCTGGAGCGTGACTACGACAAAACGCTGCTCGAGGACGTCAAGCTGAAAAACGAGCTGAAGGAGAAGCTCAAGTCGGCGGGCGTCAGCTCGATCGAGATCGAGCGGCCGGGCAACAAGCTGCGCATCATCATCCGCACCGCGCGGCCGGGGATCATCATCGGGCGCAAGGGGGCGGAGATCGACAAGCTCAAGCAAGAGGTGCAGAAGCGCACCAACCGCGACGTGTTCATCGACATCCAGGAGGTGCACAAGCCGGAACTCGATGCCCAACTGGTGTCGGAGTCCATCGGACTGCAACTGGAGAAGCGCGTGGGCTTCCGCCGCGCCATGCGCAAGGCGGTGGATTCGGCGCTGCGCTTCGGTTGCAAGGGCATCAAGGTGCGGGTGAGCGGCCGGTTGAACGGCAACGAGATCGCGCGCTCGGAGTGGTACCTCCAGGGCCGACTGCCGCTGCATACCCTGCGTGCTGACATCGACTACGGCTTCGCCGAGGCCAAGACGACCTACGGCGTGATCGGGGTGAAGTGCTGGATCTATCGCGGCGAGATCCTGACGCAGAAAAAGCGCGACGAGCAGGGCGGCTCCTCTGCGGGTGCATTCTAGGAACTGACTTATGTTGATGCCGAAAAAGGTGGCCGCGCTTTCGCGGGCGTCTGAGCCCGCGGCGGCCATCCTGAGCGAAGCGAAGGATCTCTAGGCCAAGGGCGAAGGGTTAGAAGACGATGTTGATGCCGAAGAAAGTGAAGTACCGCAAGCAGCAGCGCGGACGCATGCGCGGCAAGGCGTGGCGTGGCTCCGAGCTCTCCTACGGCGACTACGGGCTGAAGGTACTGGAGCCGGGCTGGATCACCGACCGGCAGATCGAGGCCAGCCGCGTGGCCATGACGCGCTTCATCAAGCGCGGCGGCAAGATCTGGCTGCGCCTGTTCCCGGACAAGCCGGTCACCAAGAAGCCGGCCGAGACCCGTATGGGGAAGGGCAAAGGCGCCCCCGACCATTGGGTAGCCGTCGTCCGTCCGGGGAAGATCCTGTTCGAGATGGAAGGGGTCACCCCGAAGGAAGCCGCCGAGGCCATGCGCCTGGCTTCGCACAAGCTGCCGCTGCGGACGCGTTTCGTCTCGCGGCACGAGGCATAGAGAAACATGGACGCGGAAAAGATACGGAACCTGACCGATGCCGAGCTCAAGCACCAGGAGCGTGAGCTTAGCGACCAGCTCTTCCGCCTGAAGTTCCAGATGCGGATGGGACAGACGGAGAGCCTGAAGAAGATCCGCGGCCTGCGCCGCGACATCGCGCGGGTAAAGACCGTCGGCCGCCAGCGCGAGCTGGAAAAGGCCGCCCCGGAGAAGAAATAAGTCATGGCTGAAACGACAGCAACCCAGTCGCGCCGCAACACCAAGATCGGCTACGTGGTCTCGACCAAGATGGCCAAAACCATCGTGGTGGAGACCACGCGGCAGAAGTCGCACAAGCTTTACCGCCGGGTGATCTCGCGGTCGAAGAAGTTCTACGCCCACGACGAGAACAACACCGCGCGCGTGGGCGACGTGGTGCTGATCGAGGAGACGCGGCCGATGTCGCGGCTGAAGCGCTGGCGGCTGAAGCAGGTCATCCAGCGCGCCACCCTGGTCCATGCCGCGGACGAGGCGCAAGCCGGCTAGCCGCCGGGCGCGAGGGGAACGGAGAAGCTTATGGCAGTGATGATGCGAAGCATGCTGGAGGTGGCCGACAACTCCGGCGCCCGCAAGCTGCAGATGATCCTGCCGCTGGGCGGGCATACCGGGCTGCGGGCCGGCCTGGGCGACGTGATCACGGCCAGCGTCAAGGAAGCGCTGCCCGACGGCCAGGTGCAGAAGGGCAAGGTAGTGAAGGCGGTGGTGGTGCGCACGCGCAAGGAGCACCGGCGCCGGGACGGCACCTACATCCGCTTCGACCAGAATGCGGCGGTGCTGATCAACAACGAGGGCGAGCCCATCGGGACGCGCGTCTTCGGCCCGGTGGCGCGCGAGCTGCGCGAGAAGAGGTTCCTGAAGATCGTTTCGCTGGCCCCGGAGGTCCTGTAAAGATGGCACAGGTGGCGACGAACGGACACAAGCGTGTCGATATCCGGCGCAACGACACGGTGCGGGTGATCACCGGGCGTGACAAGGGCAAGGAAGGGCGCGTGCTGCGCGTCTTCCCCAACGACGGCAAGGTGTTGGTGGAGCACGTGGCGATCGTCAAGAAGAACGTGCGCCCCAATCCATCGAAGCAGATCAAGGGCGGCGTGGCCGAGCAGGAGAGCCGGATAGCGCTTTCCAACGTGAAGCTGGTCTGCCCCACCTGCGGGCCGGTGCGCATCGGGCACGAGCTGCACGGAGACCGCAAAATGCGCGTCTGCAAGAAGTGCGGGACGACGCTGGACAAATAGATCGCTGATCGGGAGATCGGGTCATCGGGTGATTGCTGAAGCAATGGTTGAGCAATTGACGGTGGATCGACCATCACCAGCCCCGTAGGGGCGAAATGAATTTAGCCCAGGGCGGAAGCCCTGGGTAAGCGGCAATTTTGAGGAGCGAGCCCCATAGGGGCGGCACTCAGGGAAACGAAAATGGCAAAGCCGGAAAAACCGAAGAAGCAGGCAGCGGAGCCGGAGCAGAAAGCCGCGCCGGAGCGCCCGCGCGCCTCGGCCAAGACACCTCCGCGGCTGAAGGAGAAGTTTGCCAAGGAAGTGGCACCCGCGCTGATGAAGGAGTTCGAGCTCAAGAATCCCAACGCGGTGCCGCGGCTGCACAAGATCGTCATCAACATGGGAGTGGGCGAGGCAACGCAGAACGCCAAGATTCTCGACCCGGCGGCCAATGAGCTGGCTACGATCACCGGGCAGAGGCCGGTAATCACCCGCGCCAAGAAGTCGATCGCCGCCTTCAAGGTGCGCGAGGGCATGCCCATCGGCGCCATGGTGACCCTGCGCGGCCACCGCATGTACGAGTTCCTGGACCGGTTGGTGAACGTGGCCCTGCCGCGGGTGCGCGACTTCCGCGGTGTCTCCACCAAGTCGTTCGATGGGCGCGGCAATTACACGCTGGGGCTCAAGGACCAACTTGCGTTCCCGGAGATCGACTACGCCAAAGTGGACAAGATGAAAGGGATGAACGTCACCATCGTGACCACGGCCAGGAGCGACAACGAAGCGCGCGCCCTGCTGAAGCACATGGGCATGCCGTTCCGGCCGTAAGCGAAAAGAGGAAAATGGCAACCACTGCAAAACGAGTGAAGGACGCGAGGAAGCCGAAGTTTTCGACGCGGCAGCACAACCGCTGCAAGCTGTGCGGACGCCCGCGCGGGTACTTGCGCAAGTTCGGCTTGTGCCGCTTGTGCTTCCGCGGGCTGGCGCTGCGGGGGGAACTGCCTGGCGTGTGCAAGTCTTCGTGGTGAACGCCAGTTTCGAGTTTCGAGTTTCAAGTTTCCAGAAGCTCCCTCGAAACCCGAAACTGGAAACTTGAAACTGGTTTTCCGTCGCCGCTGGTTCTTCCGCCATGTGGGAGCGAACGGGCGACGCGAGGAGAAATGAGCGATGAGTTTGACCGATCCGGTGGCGGATTTTCTGGCGCGCATCCGCAATGCCATCCATGCCAAGCACCAGAAGGTGGATGTGCCGGCCTCCAAGCTGAAGCTGGAACTGGCGCGCATCCTTAAGGAAGAGGGCTACATCGCCAACTACAAGGCGACCGAAGAGGCCGGGCACAAGCTGGTGCGCGTGTACCTAAAGTACGGGCCGGACGAGGAAGCCACCATCTCCAACCTGGCGCGGGTGTCGCGGCCGGGCTGTCGCGTGTACGTGGGGCGCAATGAGATCCCGCGCGTGCTGGGGGGGATGGGCATCAACATCCTGACCACGCCCAAGGGCGTGATGACCGGCCGCCAGGCGCGCAAGGAAGGCTTAGGCGGGGAATTGCTGTGCGAAATCTGGTGATGTTGAGTGCCGGACTGCGGCCACGCACAGCGAGTTTAACTGAAGCTGGTGGTACGAGCGACCGAGCCAAAAGCCAAGAGCCAAGATCTAAGAGCTGATCTTATGTCGCGAATTGGAAGAAAGCCGATTGAGCTTCCCAAGGGAGTCGAGATCACGGTCACGGGTAACACTGTGGCGGTGAAGGGGCCAAAGGGGACTGTCCAGACGCATCTGCCGGAGGGCGTGTCGGTGGAGCGGAAAGACGGGCATGTGATCGCGTCGCGGGTAGACGACTCCCACGCCGCCGTGCACGGCCTAGCGCGCGCGCTGCTGAACAACGCGGTCGAGGGCGTGACCAAGGGATGGAGCAGGGAACTGGAGATCGTGGGCATCGGCTACCGCGCCGAGTTGAAGGGCAAGAACACGGTGGTGTTCAGCCTGGGGTATTCGCACCCCATCGAGTTTCCGCTGCCCGAGGGCATCCAGGTAACGGTGGACCCCAAGCAGACGCGCCTGACCATCACCGGCATCGACCGGCAGAAGGTCGGGCAGGTGGCGGCGGACATGCGCGGCCTGCGTCCGCCCGATCCCTACAAGAACAAGGGAGTGCGCTATGCGGGCGAGAAGTTGA
Source organism: Terriglobales bacterium (assembly GCA_035632755.1). Classification (GTDB taxonomy): domain Bacteria; phylum Acidobacteriota; class Terriglobia; order Terriglobales; family Acidobacteriaceae; genus JAHFUA01. Next base: position 3,021 of record DASQGF010000124.1, on the reverse strand, counting down.
AGAAGAAGGTCGGCAAGACGGGAGCCAAATAGTTGCGAGTACCGAGTTGCAAGTACCGAGTACCCAGTGCCGAGTTGGCTTTCGCCTCGGGCTGGTCGCTCGGTACTTGGTACTCGGTACCAGGTACTAAACAATGATTCCGCAGATTGCAAAGAACGAAGTCCGGCAGCGGGTGCACAAACGCATTCGCCGCAAGCTGAACGGGACGCCGGAGCGTCCACGGCTGAGCGTGTATCGCTCGCTGAACCACATCTACGCGCAGTTGATCGACGACATGGCCGGCCAGACGGTGGTCTCGGCCAACTCGCGCGAGGGCGCGGGGAAAGCGGAATCGGGCGCGAAGAAGAAGACCGGCGGCAACGTGGCGGTGGCGAAGGAAGTCGGCAAGCTGCTCGCCCAGCGCGCCAAGGCCAAGGGCGTGGGCAAGGTGGTCTTCGACCGCGGCGGCTACCTTTATCACGGCCGGGTCAAGGCGCTGGCCGACGCCGCGCGCGAGGCAGGATTGCAGTTTTAGTCGTCGGCTGTCGGTCATTGGCCGGATGCAGGCACGTGAGTGCTGGCTTTATACAAACGCAATGAGTGCCGTACGGTGGCACGAAGTTCGAGAGCGAGAATGCCAACAGCGAAGAAGAGACTCGATGCCGGGCAGTACCAACTGAAGGACCAGGTGGTCTCCATCAACCGCGTCACCAAGGTGGTGAAGGGGGGCAAGAACCTGTCTTTTGCCGCGCTGGTGGTGGTGGGCGATCCCTCGGCTGCCGTCGTCGGCTTCGGTTCCGGCAAGGCCAAGGAAGTGCCGCAGGCGATCCGCAAAGGGATCGAATCGGCCAAGAAGAACCTGGTGCGGGTGAACCTGCGGCAGACCACCATCCCGCACTCGGTGCTGGGCCGCTACGGCTCGGGGATGGTGCTGCTGAAGCCGGCGCCGGAAGGCACGGGCGTGATCGCCGGCGGCGCGGTGCGCGCAGTGATGACTTCGGCGGGCATCCAGAACGTGCTGACCAAATCCATCGGCACCACCAACCCGCACAACGTCATCAAGGCGACCTTCAACGCGTTGGGCAAGCTGCGCGACCGCAAGGAAGTGGCCGCCATGCGGGGCAAAACTCCGGAGGAGTTGTAAGCCATGGCGCAGAAGAAAAAAATCCGCCTGCAGTGGGTGCGCTCGGCCATCGCCGCGCCTGCCAAGCACAAGCTGGTGGTCAAAGGCCTGGGGTTCACCCGGCTCAACCAGGTGATCGAGCGCGAGGACACGCCGTCCATCCGCGGCATGGTGGCGAAGGTGCCGCACCTGGTGACCATCTTGAACGGCCAATGAGTTAGATAGCAGCCAGTCCGTCGCTTGCTGGCGACTGGCAATTGATAACCGGTAACTGACATGAATCTATCCACAGTTCGAGCACCGAAAGGGTCGTCGGAGAAGCGCAAGCGCGTGGGCCGGGGCATGGGTTCCGGCATGGGCAAGACCTCGACCCGCGGCCACAAGGGACAGCGTTCGCGCTCGGGTTCGCGCATGATGCGCGGTTTTGAAGGCGGCCAGATGCCCTTGCACCGCCGCCTTCCCAAGCGCGGCTTCACCAACATCTTTAAGAAGGAATACGCGGTGGTGAACCTGGACCGCATCGCCGCTCTAAGCGAATCCACCGTGACGCTGGAGCTATTGCGCAAGGCGGGTCTGGCGGGCAAACATGACTTGGTGAAGATTCTTGGCGATGGCGAACTGAAGACGGCTATCACCGTCCAAGCCCACAAGTTTTCCAAGTCGGCCCAGGAGAAGATCACCAAGGCCGGCGGCAAGTTCGAGGTAGTGGCCTAAACATGCTGGAAAAGTTCGCCAACATCTTCCGCATCCCCGATCTGCGTAGGCGTGTATTGTTCACGCTGGGGCTGCTGGCGGTGTACCGCCTGGGCGGCCACATTCCCACGCCCGGCATCAACGCCGACCTGTTGCAGCAGTTTTTCGAGCAGAACCGGGGAACGTTCCTGGGCTTTATCGACCTGTTCAGCGGCGGACAGTTGCGCCGGCTCACCATCTTCGCGCTGGGCATCATGCCGTACATCACGGCCTCCATCATCCTGCAGTTATTGACGGTGGTCTATGAGCCGCTGGCCAAGCTGCAGAAGGAAGGCGAGCTGGGGCGGAAGAAGATCACCCAGTGGACGCGTTATCTGACCGTCGGGCTCTCGGCCATGCAATCGCTGGGCATCGCGATCACGCTGCAGAAGTCCACCTCGGGCGGAGCGGCGTTCGTCACCAATCCCGGCCCCGGGTTCGTGCTGCTGACCGTCATCACGCTGACGGCGGGCAGCATCTTCGTGATGTGGCTGGGCGAGGAGATCACCGACCGCGGCGTGGGCAACGGCATGTCTCTGCTGATCTTCACCGGCATCGTGGTGGGCTTGCCCCGCGGCGTGGCCGATCTGGCGGACAAGGCCAGGACAGATGCCTGGGGCTCCTTCACCGCTCTGGCCATCGTCCTGCTGGTGGCGCTGATGGTAGCGGTGGTGGCCTTTATTGTGTTCGTCGAGCGCAGCGAACGCCGCATCCCGGTGCAGTATGCCAAGCGCGTGGTGGGACGCAAGGTGATGGGCGGCCAGTCCACCCATCTGCCCATGCGCGTGAATGCCGGCGGGGTAATGCCCATCATCTTCGCCTCGTCGATCCTGACCTTCCCGCAGACGGCGCTGTTCGCCTTCCGTGACAACCGCTTCTTCGGGCCGCTGCTCAGGGCGCTGGGATGGGGAGAGCCTCTCTACACCTTCTTATATGCCGTTGGAATCATTTTCTTCGCGTACTTCTACGTGTCCATCATCTTCAACCCCAGCGAAGTGGCGGACAACATGCGGAAGTACGGCGGGTTCATCCCCGGCATCCGGCCGGGCAAGCGTACCGCGGATTCGATCAACGAAGTCCTGACCCGCATCACCCTGGTGGGCGCGTTTTACCTGATCATCATCTCCTTTATTCCGGAATGGATGATCGCCGGCATTCACCTGAACCATTTGCCCGGCGCGCTGGGC
>DASQGF010000123.1:0-11817 GCA_035632755.1 Terriglobales bacterium | reverse complement strand
TCTAGTGGAGGACCGGGGTGATGCGCTGGGCGAGAAACTTAGCCTGCGCGCCAGTACTGCCACCAGTGCGGCGCCGGCGCACTGATCGCGGGACCTGAAAATGCGTCACGACGAACTCTTACGGGTCTTGCGGCTGTGGCTGGGTGCGGGTGAGGAATTCCCGACCGATGGATTGGCCTCCAATCCCATGTTCCTGGAACTTCTGTTCTGGGGCGTGGTGATTGGGCTGACGCTGCTGCTGGTATGGCGGCGTCCCCAGATTTTGGGCCAGGCCGAGCAGGTGTTCCGCGGCATCGCGCGGCGTCGGACTCTGTCGATTGTCATGGTGGGAGTGCTTGCCCTGGGCATTCGCGCGGCGTTGTTGCCGCTGATCCCCATTCCCGTTCCTATCGTGCACGATGAGTTCAGTTATCTCCTGCAGGCAGACACCTTCGCTTCCGGACATCTCACCAATCCCACCCCTCCCCTGTGGGTCCACTTCGAGAGCTTCCACGTCAATATGTGGCCCACGTACCAGTCCATGTATCCGCCGGGACAGGGCGCTGTCCTGGCGCTGGGCGAGTTCATTTTCGGCCATCCCTGGTGGGGAGTCTGGCTGAGCGTGGGAGTAATGTGCGCGGCGGTCGTGTGGATGCTCCAGGCGTGGGTGCCTGCCTCGTGGGCGCTGCTGGGCGGCCTGTTCTGCGTGCTGCGCTATGCCACCTTCAGCTACTGGATCAACTCCTACTGGGGCGGAGCGGTGGCCGCGACCGGCGGGGCGCTTCTGCTCGGCGCACTGACCCGTCTCCTGCGCAAGCCCACCACGCGGTATTCCCTGCTGCTCGCTCTCGGGCTGGTGATTCTGGCGAATACACGGCCTTATGAGGGGTTTGTCTTCAGCGTTCCGGCGATCCTTTACCTGCTGGTGTGGTCTATTCGCAAGCGCATGTGGAGGGCAGAATTCCTGCGCAGGGCGGCTCTGCCCGCGACGGCAGTGCTGCTGCTGGCTGGAGCTTTCTGGCTCTATTACAACTGGCGCAGCACGGGCAATCCCCTGCTGATGCCTTACGTGCTCAACGCCAAGACCTATCACATTTCGCGTCCCTTCCTCTGGCAAAGCGCGAATCCGATTCCCGAGTATCACCACCGGGTCATGCGGACCTTCTACTCCTTCCACGAGCTTCCGGAATATCTCAAGTCGCGCCACCTCTGGGGCCTGGAGCAGATGACGGGAGTGAAGGTCCAGATCTACTACGTCTCCTTCGTTTGGCCGCTGTTCCTGCTGATGTTCGTTGCCTTCTGGCAGATGATGAAGAGTCCCAAGCAGCGGCTGCTGGCAATCACGACGCTGGTACTGCTCACCGGATTGCTGATTGAATCCTGGCCCCCACACAGCCACTATGCCGCGCCGGCTCTTTGCGTGATGCTGGCAATCGCTATCTACGGCTTGCGCATGCTGCGGGCCTGGAACCCACACGGCATACCTATAGGTCTGATGACCTCGCGCGCGATCGCTTTGGTCATGGCGATCTGGATGCTGTTCCCTCTCGGGGAGAAGATCGTGAACCCGTATCTCCTCCAAATCAACGAACGGCAGCTCCTAGCGGAGGCGATTGACCGCGTCCGGCTGGAGGCGCAATTGAACCAGATTCCCGGCCAGCACCTGGTCATCGTGCATAACCGGCGCTCGCACACCGGCTCCGACGATTGGATCTACAACAAGCCCGACATCGACCACGCCAAAATCGTTTGGGCGCGCGACATGGGCCCGGAGAAGAACGAAGAGCTGCTCCGCTATTTTTCCAATCACCGGGTGTGGCTGGTGGACCAGAACGACGGCATCATGCGCCTGAACGCCTACAACGAGCATACCTCGGAGGAGACCGTCGCGGCAGCGCTGGCGATGACGCAAACAGGACATAAGAATTGAGTCAGCGCAAGAAAGCCATCATCATCGGGGCCGGGCCGGCGGGACTCACCGCCGCCTACGAGCTGCTTACCCGCAGCGACGTGCAGCCCATTGTGCTGGAGAAGAGCGGGTACATGGGCGGCATCTCACGCACGGTCAACTATAAAGGCAACCGCATCGACATCGGCGGGCACCGCTTCTTCTCCAAGAGCGATCGCGTCATGCAATGGTGGCTGCAGCATATGCCTATCGAGCGACTGCCGCAGAACGGCAACGGGAACGGGAACGGCAATGGGCTGAAGATCACGTATCAGAACCAGACCCGCGACGTCGCCACCCGCGAGGACGGTCCTGACCCCGAGACCAGCGATCAGGTCATGCTGGTGCGCAAGCGCAAGTCGCGCATTTATTTTCTGCGCAAATTCTTCGATTACCCGATCTCGCTGAGCAAGGACACTTTGCGCAACCTGGGCGCGGCGCGCACCCTGCGCATCGGCGCCAGCTACGCCCGCAGCGCCCTGTTCCCCGTCAAGAACGAGCAGAACCTGGAGCAGTTCTTCATCAACCGCTTCGGCCGCGAGCTCTACCAAACCTTCTTCAAGTCGTACACCGAGAAGGTCTGGGGCGTGCCCTGCCAGGAGATCAGTGCGGAATGGGGCGCGCAACGCGTCAAGGGCCTCTCCGTCACCAAGACCATCACCCACCTCCTCAAGAAACGCTTGAATGGCCATCAGCCCGGCGATGTGGCGCAGAAGAACACCGAGACCTCGCTCATTGAGCAGTTCCTCTATCCCAAGTACGGTCCCGGGCAGATGTGGGAGACCGTGGCGCAGAAGGTGAAGGACCTCGGGGGCGAGATCCACACCGGCATCGACGTTCGCGGCCTGCACTGCGAGCATGGCCGGATCGTATCTGTGCGCGCGGCGGACGCGAGCGGCGGCGAGCGCGAATTCGCCGGCGACTATTTCTTCTCCACTATGCCCATCAAGGAACTGGTACGCGCGCTCGACGCCCAGGTCCCGGCCAACGTGCGCGAGGTGAGCGACGGGCTCCAGTATCGCGATTTCCTGACCGTCGGCCTGCTGCTGAAGGGCCTGAAGGTCGCGGACCCCGGCGCCGACGGGCACAGCAACGGCAACGGGTACGCCCGCCGGCTGATCGAGGATAACTGGATCTACATTCAGGAGCCCGACGTGCTCGCCGGCCGCTTGCAGATATTCAACAACTGGAGCCCGCACCTGGTGAGCCAGCCCGGCAATGTATGGGTGGGCGTGGAGTACTTCTGCTACGAAGGTGACGAGTTGTGGCGCAAGCCGGACGCGGAGATGGCCGAGTTCGCGCGCCTGGAATTGGCCAAGATCGGTATCATCGATCGTGACGCGGTGCTCGATTCAACGGTCATTCGCATGCCCAAGACGTATCCTGCATACTTCGGCGCCTACTCCCGCTTCGAGGAGATCCGCGATTACCTGGACGCTTTCCCCAACCTGTTCCTGGTCGGCCGCAATGGCATGCACAAGTACAACAACCAGGACCATTCCATGCTGACCGCCATGGAAGCCGTGGATAACATCATCGCCGGGTGCACCGACAAGGCCAACCTATGGCGCGTCAACACCGAGATGGAATACCACGAGAGCAAGTAGGCGGGTGCGCGGAAGGCGGCGGCCTGGCTGGCTGGTTCCTGACAAAATTCGGTCGCCAGACTGACAATTTCTGTCAACTTTGGGGCCTGCTGGCTCGGTTTTTGGCGTCGGCGCCGAACTGCTACATAGGGTCCCATCTAATTGCCACCGGCACAAGTACTTGCAGGTGGTTGCCGGAAGCCACGACCAGGGGCCGGTTGGTACGCCAAGTGCGAAGAACCACGGTGCCCGGCATACCAACCAATTCTGAGAGGGAAGACCAAAAATGAAGAAGGCCAAGAAACACACGAAGAAGCACTCGAAAAAGGGTTTCTCGCTGATCGAACTGCTGATCGTGGTGGCGATCATTCTGATCATCGCCGCTATCGCGATTCCTAACCTGCTGCGCTCGCGCATCGCCGCCAATGAAGCCTCGGCGGTGGGTTCGCTACGCACTCTCAACACGTCAATGATCACCTACAACGTTACCTACCCGGACCAGGGATTCGCTGTCAGTATGGCCGAACTCGGGCCGGCAACCAGTGGAACGCCCAGCTCTGCAGCCGCGGGCTTGATCGACCAAAACTTGGTGAACGGTACCAAGAGCGGTTACACCTTTGCGTTGCACGACACCTCCAGCACGCTGCCCAATCAGCAGTACGAATTCGCGGCCACTCCAGTCACGGCTAACGTGACCGGACAGCGGGGTTTCTGCACCGACCCGTCTGGCGTGATTGAGCAGTTTGCGGGCGCCTCGGGCGGGCCTACTGTCCCCACCACCGTCGCGAACTGCCAGGCCGCTAACTCGCCGATCTAGTCAACGGTTAGGGTCAAGGTCTGGTCTCCAAGCCCTGACCCACTCTGTTCGTGAGTTTGGCGAAGTACCTGGGGGAGGGTACAAGCCAGGGGGAGCAGAGGACGCGAGTCCTCTGTTCCCCTTTTTTTGTACTCTTTTCGCGGGAGATCACACCCGTTTCGCAGGCATGCGCGAGATACCCGCAAGGACAGCCGCCGAAGGTATAGCGCTGCTGGCGGGGACATCGGGGGCCAAATACAGTCCCAGATTCAGGCAATTCAGCTATAGTGTTGCTTGCACCGGACTGCGGAGAGGCCAACGTGAAACGGAACAAGGGATTCTCACTGATCGAACTGTTGATCGTGGTAGCCATCATCCTGATCATCGCTGCGATTGCCATTCCGAACTTGCTGCGCTCGCGTATTGCCGCCAATGAGGCGTCCGCGGTGGGTTCGCTGCGCACGCTGAACACAGCGGAAATCACTTATAACACCACGTACCCGGCGGTGGGCTTTGCCTGCACTCTGGGGGCAATGTCTCCTCCGACCGGCAGCAACCAAGCCAGTTCCACTGCCGCCGGCTTGATCGATTCCAACCTGGCAGGCGGCCACAAGAGCGGCTACGACTTCACCATCGAATGCTTGGGTTCTGGGACACCGACGGTCAACTACCAGTCCACCGCGGCCCCCACCAGCCCCGGGGTCACCGGACAGCGTTATTTCTGCACCGACGGTTCCGGCGTGATCAAGTACGACGCCACCAGCACCGCCAACTGCCTGACCAACGGCAACCCCATCTAGGCTGGCACGAAAAATCAGAGAGCGGGGGGCAGGAGAAACAGGAAAGAAGGAAGCAGGAAGCAGCTCGCAGGAGGCAGGAAAAACGTGATTCTTTCCTGCCCCTGCGTCCTTCATGCTGCTGCCTGATTTTTGGCGACGCGCACCAGCGACGTTATCAGCCGCAATTCTTCCTCGCTTATAATCGAAGCACGACGCACGCCATGCCGGTCATCGAAACCTTTGCACTGGAAACGAGCTACAGCGTCGGTTTCTGGCGCAAGCGCCGGGTCGCGGGATTGAAGCCCCTGAACCTGTCGGTGGAGGCGGGCGAGGTCTTCGGCTATCTCGGGCCCAACGGAGCCGGCAAAACCACCACGCTGAAGCTGCTGATGGGCCTCATCTTCCCGACCCGTGGCTCGGCGCGCATCCTGGGGATGGAGATTGCCGACCCGCGCATGAAGTCGCTCATCGGCTTCCTGCCGGAGCAGCCTTACTTTTACGACTATCTGACCGCGTCGGAACTGCTGGAATACTATGCCCAGCTCTCCGGCGTGCCGGCGCGCGAACGCGCGCGCAGAGTGCAGGAGATGCTGGCGCGCGTGGGCATGACCGGGTCGGCGCGCACCCAGCTTCGCAAGCTCTCCAAGGGCATGCTGCAGCGCGTGGGCATCGCGCAAGCCATCCTGCACGATCCCAAGGTGGTCTTCCTCGACGAGCCCATGTCGGGACTCGATCCCCTGGGCCGCCGCGAGGTCCGCGACCTGATCCAGACACTGCAGGAGGAAGGCAAGACGGTTTTCTTCTCGACCCATATCCTTTCCGACGCCGAGGCGCTGTGCGACCGGGTGGCCATCCTGCACCAGGGCGAGCTGCGCGGGGTGGGAGCGGTGGAAGAGCTGACGGCGCGGACACAAAGCAAGGTCGAAATCCTTTTCCACGGTCTGGAGAGCATCACCCTGCTCTCCGCCCTGGGCGCCGAATGTCACGCGACCGGCGAGATGGTGCGGGCCGTCATCGCCGAAACCCGGCAGGACGAAGCCTTGGACGCGCTCCGCCGCCAGGGAGCGCGGTTGATCTCGCTGACGCCCGTCCGGGCCACGCTCGAGGACTACTTCATCGAGCGGCTGGCCGTGGACGTGAGAGTGGAGGCGGGGCGGTGACGGCGCGCATTGCTCATGTCGCCTACAACACCTTCCGGGAGGCGGTCCGCGACCGCGTCCTCTACAACCTGATCTTCTTTGCGCTGCTGCTGGTGGGCGCGGCGCTGCTGTTTGGGCAGATCTCCATCGGCATCCAGCGCATCGTGCTCATCAACCTGGGGCTCTCGGCCATCTCCATCTTCGGGGTGGTGATCGCCATCTTCATTGGCATCGGGCTGGTCTCGAAGGAGATGGAGAAGAAGACCCTCTACACCATCCTCTCGCGCCCGGTGCGGCGCTGGGAATTCATCGTGGGCAAGTTCGGCGGGCTGGCCTGGACGCTGGTGGTGAACACATTCTTCATGGCCGTGGGTTTCTTCGCCGCCCTGCTCTTCCTGGCCCGCCATTTCGAGCGCGCCGACGCCTGGCTGCTGGTGGCCATCTACTTCATCATCCTGGAGTTCATTGTCGTGACGGCACTGGCGCTGCTGTTCTCGACCTTCTCCTCGCCGGCGCTGTCGGCAGTGCTGGCCCTGGCGCTGTTTGTGATCGGCACTTTTGCCGAGGACTTGCGGGCCTTTGCGGCCATGAGCTACGGCGCCACTCGAGTGTTCGCCACGGCGGCAGCCTACGTCGTGCCGAACTTCGCGTCCCTGAATGTCATCTCGTCGGTTGCCCACGGGCAGCCGATCGCCGCGTCCCTTGTCCTGTACAACACCGTGTACTCGCTGTTGTATTCGGCGGCGGCGCTGTGCGGCGCCATCCTCGTGTTCGAATACCGGAACTTGAAATGACGACGCGCGGAAGCACAACGCTGGTCGTAGCGATGGTGCTCGCCGGTTCGCTCGCCGGCGCCGGCCTGACGGTGCGCCGCCTCGACCATCTCCGCGCCGGGGTGGCGGCGGAAGAGGCGCTTTACCTTCCTTCGACCAAAATTCTCCGGCGCATGAGCCTGGGTTACACCGGCCTGCTGGCGGACATCTACTGGACGCGCGCGGTGCAGTACTTCGGCACGCAGCACCACGCGGGCTCTAGAGACTACAAGCTGCTGGGGCCGCTGCTTGACATCGCCACCACGCTCGACCCGCATCTGGTGGTGGCGTATGAGTTCGGGTCGGTCTTTCTGGCACAGAAACCTCCGGAAGGCGCAGGCGATCCGGATGCCGCCGCCCGCCTGGTGGAACGCGGTGTCGGCGAGAATCCCTCCCAGTGGAGGCTGTACTACAGCCTTGGGTTCATCCATTACTTCGAGCGGCACGACTACACTGCCGCCGCCGCAGCTTTCGAGCGCGGCTCGCGCATTCCGGGGGCGCTGCCCTGGATGAAGGTGATGGCTGCCCACATGTCGCAGTACGCCGGCGACCTTCAGACTGCGCGCTTTCTCTGGTCAAGCCTCTATCAGACGACGGAGAACGAAGAGATCCGCGTCAATGCCGTCAAACATCTGCGGGCACTCCAGGTGGACGAGGAAGTCTCCCTGCTGGAGAAGCTGGCGGCCGGTTTCCACGAGCGCACCGGACGCTGGCCCGCGAACTGGGCAGAGATGGTGACGGCGGGATATCTCCGCGGCGTGCCCCTCGACCCCACCCGCCGGCCCTACCGGCTGGCTCCCGGCGGGCGGGTGCTGGTGCAAGTTCCGAAGGATCTCCCGTTCATTACCCAGGGACTGCCACCGGGGGAACCATCCAACCGGTAGCAGAGCGAATCCAAGTAGCTACTAGCTCTTTTAGCTCTTGGCTCTGGCATCTTTGGCCCGGAGGGCGGCATTTGTGTGAGCCCAGCGGGTAAGCGCTGGGAAGGGGAATTTAGGGGAAACCATGAGCCCGCAGGGCGGCACCTTCGCGCGTGTGGCTCGGTGCCTTCTGGTCGTGACCGGCATAGCCGCAGCTGCCACCGTGCCTGAAATCGCCGCCAAAGTTGACCAGCGTTACAACCACTTGGAGACGCTGCAGGCCGATTTCACTGAGACTTATCGTGGCGTCGGTATGTCGCGCAGCGAATCCGGAGTGCTCTGGCTGAAGCGTCCTGGCAAGATGCTCTGGGACTACCGTGAGCCCCGCCCGAAGGTGTTCGTCACCGATGGCAAGTCGGCGTGGTTCTATGTCCCAGGGGAGCGGCAGGCGCGCAAGGCGGTGGTGAAGAAACTGGACGACCTGCGCTCCCCCTTGCGTTACCTGCTGGGTAAGACCAAGCTGGAAAAGGAGCTCGCCGGGCTGTCCCTGGCAACCGACGTCGCGCCCGAAGCGCCGGGCGATGTGGTGCTGCGTGGTGTCCCCAAGGGCATGGAGGGGCGGGTCTCCAGCGTTCTGCTGGAGGTAACCCCGGAGGGCGAGATCGTGCGCATGGTGGTAAACGAGGGGGATGGGTCGAGCACGGAGTACCGTTTTGGTAACCGGCGCGAGAACCAGCCCATTGCGGACCAACGCTTCCGCTTCTCACCTCCCCCAGGGGTGGAGGTAATCGAGGCAGAGGGTCTGACGCCGTAATGAAGCAGGAGGCAGGCGGCAGGGGGCAGGAGCCGGAAACAGGAAGTACCGGAAAGTACCTTGCCCCTTTGGGTGCCTGCAGATATCAGGAGCAGCCGAACCAGCTACTTGGCAGTGTTACACTCTGACTAACAGGTCCCATGGCAGAATTCCTCATACGGATGGCGGACGAGCGCGGACGCGTGCTCGAACAGGTGGAGAACGGCCCCTCGCAGGAAGACGTGCGAGAGCGTTTTTCACAGCAGGGATTCCTGGTCTACTGGGTAAAGCCGCGCGGCATCCTCGCCGGCGGAGGCCTGCGCCTGCACCGCCGGCGCAAAGTCAAGCTGGACGAGTTCGTGATCTTCAACGCCCAGTTCCTGACCCTGATCAAGGCCGGACTGCCCATCCTGACCTCGCTGGACCTGCTGCTGAAGCGGCAAAAGAGCCCCGTCTTCCGCGCCGTGCTGGAGAACGTGCGCGATCGGGTGCGCAGCGGCGAGCTGCTTTCCGACGCCTTCCTGGCGCAGGGTATCTTTCCCAAGATCTATACCACCACGCTGCTGGCGGGGGAAAAGAGTGGCAACCTGGAGGAGGTGCTCACGCGTTACATCGCCTTCCAGCGAGTGGCGTCGGCGGTGCGAAAAAAGCTGCTGGCCTCGCTGGTGTATCCGGCGCTGCTGATCGGCGGCGTGATCCTGATCCTGACGGTGCTGCTGAACTTCGTCATCCCCAAGTTCCAGGCCTTGTTCGCTGATTTCGGGGCCGACCTGCCCAAGATCACCGTGTTCACGCTGACGGTCGGAACTGCGGTCCGGAATTATTTCTTCATCATCTTCCCTGCGATCTTTGCCGCGCTGTTCGTGATGTGGCGCTGGAGCGGGTCGGAGAGCGGAGCGCAGCGGCTGGACCGGATCCGGCTGTCGCTGCCGCTGGTGGGATCCATCTGGCTGAAGTACCAGGTCGGCATGTTCTCGCGCATGCTCTCAACACTGCTGGCGGGCGGTATTCCCCTGATGCCGGCGCTGCAAACCGCTGCCGACTCCATGCAGAGCCGGCTGATCTCCAATGCGACCATGGCGGCAGCGGACAAGGTGCGTGAAGGCAGTCCTCTGTCGCGCAGCCTGGAAGAGGCCAAGGTCTTCCCCGTCCTGGCGGTGGAGATGATCGAGGTTGGCGAGTCCACGGGAGCTTTGCCGGCGATGCTGAACTCGGTAGCCGATTTCTACGAAGAGGACGTGCAGACCGCCCTGGTGGCGGCGCTGTCACTGATCGAGCCTTTGATCCTGATCGTAATGGGCGTGATAGTGGCATTCGTGCTGATATCGTTGTACCTTCCCATCTTCAGCCTGGGAGCAGGCGGCATTCGGCCGGCTTAGGAGGGTGGGAGAGGATTCAGGAGTTTGATGGCTGGCAAAACACCATTGTTCGTAAACGGCGGCAGCGGCGGTCCGGTGGACCATGCCGCGGAAGAGACGCGCGCCAAGGACCTGGCGCGCCGGTATCGCTGCGAGTTCGTGGACCTGCGCAATTTCCACATCCACCACGACCTGGTCCGCTCCGTCCCCGTAGACCTGATGTTCCGCTACAACTTCGTGCCGCTGGAGGAGCGCGATGGCAACATGGTCATCGCCATCGCCGACCCCAGCCAGCTCATGATGATCGACGAGGTTGGCTTGCTCTTGGGCAAGCGTCTGGTGACCCAGGTCGCCACCCTGTCGCAGATATCCGATCTGCTGAAGAAGACGGAGCAGTCGCAGCGCGTGCTGGAGGAAGCCAGCGAAGGCTTTACCCTCGACGTCATCAAGGAGGACGAGGGCACCGACGAGACCATCTCCATCGAGCGCCTGACCGCTGAAGGCGAGGCCAGCCCCATCATCCGCCTGGTGGACACCACCATCTTCACTGCGCTGCAGCGCCGGGCCAGTGACATCCACCTGGAGTCGCGCGACGACTCCTGCGTCATCAAGTACCGCATCGACGGCGTGCTACAGCAGGCCATGCCGCCCATCGGCCGGGAGCACCATTCCACCATCATCAGCCGCATCAAGGTGATGAGCGAACTGGACATCGCCGAGCGCCGCGTGCCCCAGGACGGGCGCTTCCGCGTGCGCTACGCCGGCCGCTTCATCGACTTCCGCGTCTCCATCATGCCTTCCATCCATGGCGAGAACGCGGTGCTGCGCGTGCTGGACAAAGAGTCGATGAGCGAGAAATTCCGCAACCTCACCCTCGACGTGGTGGGGTTCAGCGAGGACGACCTGCGCCGCTTCCGCCGCTACATCGCCGAACCTTACGGCATGGTGCTGGTCACCGGACCCACCGGCAGCGGCAAGACCACCACGCTATACGCCGGGCTCAACGAGATCAAGAGCGAGGAAGACAAGATCGTCACCATCGAGGACCCGGTGGAGTACCAGATCCGCGGCGTCACCCAGATCCCGGTCAATGAGAAGAAGGGCCTGACCTTTGCCCGCGGCCTGCGCTCCATCCTGCGCCACGATCCGGACAAGATCATGGTGGGCGAGATCCGCGACACCGAGACGGCACAGATCGCCATCCAGTCCGCGCTCACCGGCCACCTGGTGTTCACCACCGTGCACGCCAACAACGTGGTGGACGTGATCGGGCGCTTCCTCAACATGGGCGTGGAGCCATACTATTTCGTCTCCGCCCTGAACTGCATCCTGGCGCAGCGGCTGGTGCGCTTGATCTGCGAGTCCTGCAAGAAGAAGGTTTACTATCCTCCCGAAGTGCTGGAGGCCAGCGGCCTGGACCCGCAAGTCTGGGGCAGCGTGCCGTTCCATGAAGGAGAGGGCTGCATGGAGTGCTCCGGCACCGGCTTCCGCGGCCGCACCGCGATCCACGAGTTGCTGGACCTGACCGACCGCATCCGGGAGATGATCCTTGACAAGCGGCCGACCTCGGAGATCCGCCGCGCCGCCCGCGAGGAAGGCATGCGCTTCCTGCGCGAATCCGCGCTGGCCAAGGTGAAGGCCGGCATCACCACCTTGAAGGAGATCAACAAGGTCACCTTCATCGAGACGACGAGATAACAACGTTTCACGTTTCAAGTTTCACGTTTCCAGTCGCTGATGGCGCGGCCCCACGTGAAAGGCGAAACG
>DASQGF010000122.1:0-18317 GCA_035632755.1 Terriglobales bacterium | reverse complement strand
GGATACCCGGTGCAGGCCATGAACTGCCCGAAGCGCCCGCGCTTGAGCACCATCACCCGCCCGCAGTTCTCGCAGTATTCCTCCTGCGCCGTCTCTTGCATGTCGGCCGAATCCAGGTCGGGCAAGTCGATGGGATTTTCCTTGGTGAAAGTGCAGGAGTTGGGATCGTCCTTATCGTAGGCGCTGCAGGCATAGAAGGACCCGTGCTTGCCCCACTTGATGACCAGCGGCGAGCCGCAGCGCTCGCACACCTGATCGGTGGGCTTCTCCATGCGCTTGATGTTCTCCATGTGCTTCTGCGCATAGCGAAGGTCCTTCTCGAACTTCTTGTAGAACCCGGCGAGGGCGTCGGTCCACTTCTCCTTGCCTTCCTCGATCTCGTCCAGCTCTTCTTCGAGGCGGGCCGTGTACTGCAAGTCGAAGATGTCCTTGAAGTTCTCCACCAGCAGGTCGGTGACGACCAGGCCGATCTCGGTGGGCACGAACTTGCCCCCGATTTTGTTGACGTACTGCCGCTCCTGAATGGTGCTGAGAATGGTGGCGTAGGTGGACGGCCGCCCAATGCCGCGCTCTTCCAGTTCCTTCACCAGCGAGGCTTCGTTGTAGCGCGGTGGCGGCTCGGTGAAATGCTGCTCCGGCTTCAAACCCTTGAGCGTGAGCTTCTGCCCCTGCTCGAGCGGAGGCAGCTTGTGCTTGAGCGCCTCGTCCTCTTCGTCACGGCCTTCCTTCGACTCCTCGTAGACCTTAAGGAAGCCATCGAATTTCAGCACCGAGCCGGTGACGCGGAAGAGGAAAGCGTTGCCGTCGGATTTCGCGTCAATGTCGACACTCGTCTGGTCGAACACCGCCGGATTCATTTGCGAGGCCACGAAACGCTGCCAGATCAGCTTGTAGAGCTTGAACTCGTCTTCCTTCAGGTACTGCTTGATGCTGTCCGGCGTTCGCGCCGCCGAGGTCGGGCGGATGGCCTCGTGTGCCGCCTGGGCCTCCTTCTTCTCTTTGTAGACATTCGGCGATTCCGGCAGGTACTGGGGACCGAACTGGCTGCCGATCATCTCGCGCAACTCGGCAATGGCATCATTCGATACGCGCGTCGAATCGGTGCGCATGTAGGTGATGAGACCGACGGAGCCTTCGTCACCGAGCTCCACGCCTTCATAGAGGTGCTGGGCCAGCATCATGGTGCGCTTGACGCTGAAGCGCAGCTTGCGCGAGGAATCTTGCTGCAGCTTGCTGGTGGTGAAGGGCGGAGCCGCGCTGCGACGGCGCTCCCGTTTCTCGACCGAGCGGACCGTCCAGACAGCTTGCTCCAGCGCCGTGCGGATCTTCTCCGCTTCGTCGGCGTTGGGGATCTCGGTCTTTTCGTCGCCGCGCCCAATGAAGCGCGCGTCGAAGGCCGGCGGCTTGGCCGCTGCCAGGTGGGCGTCGATCGTCCAGTATTCCTTTTTGTCGAACGCCTTGATCTCGCGCTCGCGGTCTACGATCACGCGCAGCGCGACCGTCTGCACGCGCCCGGCGGAGAGCCCGCGCCGCACCTTGTCCCACAAAAGCGGTGAGATCTGGTATCCGACCAGGCGGTCGAGCACGCGGCGCGTCTGCTGCGCGTCTACCAGGTTCTGGTCGATCTCGCGCGGATGTAGGAATGCTTCCTGCACCGCGCGCTTGGTTATCTCGTTGAAGGTGACGCGATGGAAGGGGATGCCGTTGCCGCGCTTCTTCTTGCGGCCGGCGCCGTCGCCGAGTTCTTCGGCCAGGTGGAAGGCGATAGCCTCGCCCTCACGGTCAGGGTCGGGCGCCAGGTACACGGCGGCCGCCGTCTTCGCCAGCTTCTTCAGCTTGGCGACGACTTTCTCCTTGCCGGGAATGATCTCGTAATCAGGCTCGAAGTTGTTCTTGATGTCCACGCCCAGGATGCTCTTGGGCAGGTCCTTGACGTGGCCGAGCGAGGCCTCGACTTCGTAATCCTTCCCCAGATACTTGTTGATCGTCTTCGCCTTGGCCGGCGATTCGACGATGACCAGCGATTTCGGCAAAATCACCCCTTAAAACAACGTCAGGCCCGGGCGGCCTTTTTTCCAAGCTAGCATGGAATCCACAAAATTGGCGAATCGGAGAATTCGAGTGCTCAATAACCGAAGTATTAGATGAAGGTACGCACTGTTCGACGCATTCGGCATGTAACCGCTAGAAAACGCGAACGAAACTCTTCCCGGGGAGCTGCCGGATCTTTCCGGAGAGTTCCAGCTCAAACAGAGCAGCGAAGATTTCTGAAGACGAAACCTCGGGATCGAGCCGCTCCACCAGTTCGTCAATGTGGGTGGACTCATCGGGCTTGATGAGGGCAAAGACCTTCTTCTCTGCCGGCGAGAGCTTGTCGTCAAACAGAGATGCCGTCTCAGCCGCTTCAGCTCCAGGCTTGGGGGGTGGAGCTAGTCTGAGCTTCACATCGTTCGGCAGGTCTTCCCAGACGTCCTCCCAGGTGGCCACCAGTTTCGCGCCCTGCTTGATCAGCGTGTTCGGCCCCCAGGCATTGCGGTTGGTGACGTTACCCGGCACTGCGTACACGTCGCGATTTTGTTCCAGGGCGCAGCGGGCGGTGATGCGCGTTCCGCTGTACTCGCCCGCTTCCACCACCAGCACGCCCACCGCGAGCCCGCTGATGATGCGGTTGCGGATGGGAAAATTCTGCGGCGCGGGAAAGGCGCCGATAGGGAATTCGCTGACCTGCGCTCCGCCCGTGGCCAGGATGCTGTCGGCGATCTTCTGGTTCTCGCGCGGATAGATGACGTCAATGCCGGTGCCGAAGACGGCGATGGTCTTGCCCTTGCCCATCAGAGCGCCGCGATGCGCGGCCGTATCGACGCCGCGGGCCATGCCGCTGGTGATCACGAGGCCAAGATTATTCGCCAGATCGCAGGAAAGACGCTCGGCCATGCCCACGCCGTAGGGCGTCGGGTGACGCGTGCCTACAACGGCGATGCCGGGAGCCGAAAGCGTGTCCACGTTCCCGCGGACATACATCGCGACCGGGGGATCGTAGATCTGGCGCAGCAAGGGCGGATACGCGGGATCGTCGAGTGTGAGGATGCGGGCGCCGGCGTCGGCAGCCTTCCCCAGCTCTTCGCGTGCCAGCGCGTCGGACTTCCCGGTACCGATCGCCTGGGCGGCAGCCGCGTGCAGCCCGCAGGCTTCCAGCTCGGTGAGGGAAGCGCGGAAGACGTTCTCCGCCGAACCAAAGTGCTCGGCCAGCTTGCGGGCGCGCGTCGGCCCCAGGCCAGGGGTGAGCGCCAGCGCCAGCCAGCTCAGCGGCGCAGCATCGGGTACGGTCACAGGATTCGCTGCCATGGGGAATCGCGACTGTACACAGGGAAGTTTTTCTGTCAATGAGACGATAGTCTCCAATCCGCCTCCTCGCCCCCTTCTGCTAGAATTCGTGCGCGCATGAGGAAGCTCCGCATCGCTGCCATCGCCTTCCTGAACACGGCTCCGCTGATGTGGGATTTCCAGCACACCGAGCTGGGCCGTGAGTTCGACATCATCTCCACCGTCCCCTCCGAATGCGCGGAGATGCTGCGCACGGGCGCCGCCGATATCGGCATCGTGCCGGTGGTCGCCTACAGCTACATCCCCGACCTGCGGATCATTCCCAACGTCGCCATCGCAGCCAAAGGATCGGTGCGCTCCATCCTGCTGGTCAGCAAAGTGCCGCTGGAGGAGGTTCGCACCGTCGCCGCCGACACCTCCTCGCGCACCACGGTGGCGCTCGCCCGCGTGCTCTTCCGCAAGTGGATGGGCGGGCTGCGCCATATGGTCGCCATGCCCCCAGATCTCGGTCGGATGCTGGAAGCCTGCGACGCGGCGCTGATCATCGGCGATCCCGCGCTCACCGTGGATCGCACGCGCTACGTCTGCTACGACCTGGCAGAAGAATGGAAACGCTTGACCGGACATCCCTTCGTCTTCGCCTTCTGGGCGGTGCGCGCCGGTGCCTTGCAGGAAACCGAGCTCGACCTGGCAAAGATCTTCCAGCAATCGCGCGATCATGGCCTCGCCAATGTGGATGCGCTGGCACGGGCGTGGGCGCCGCGGGTCGGCATCAGCGAGCAGGCGGTGCGCACCTACCTGACCGAGAGCATCGACTACTCGCTCGACGATGAAAACCTCGCCGGGCTGGAGATGTTCTTCAAGTACGCCGTGGAGTGCGGCGTGCTCCCCGGGTTGAAGCCGCTGGATTTCGTGGGAGAAGCCAAGGCGATCGGGCCATCGGGTGATCGCGTCATCGGGTGAATGGGAGATTCTTGGGAAGGGCACGGCCAGAAGTCGTGCCGAAACCCTCACAATCGTCGAGGGACATCATCCATGAAACCGCGCTAGGCCTCCACCTTGGGTTGCGCGATGGATGGGGCGCCCTCGGGAGAGTCGCCTTCGGCGATCTGCAATTCGGCCTCGAGCGAGTTGAAGCGCTGCATCATCTGGTTCATGCGCATGGCCATCGCCCGCATGGTCTTGAGCTGCTCGCGGACCCGAGCCGAGAAAACGCCCGGCTCCATCAGAAGCAATTCGGCATTGCCCAGGAGCGAGGTCATGGCGTTGTTGAAGCCATGACGCATTTCGATGATGTAGCGCCCTAACGTGGCACCGCGCTGGTTCTCGGCCGCAAGACGCTCCGCCCGCAGAGCGCGTCCCTCGGCGGCAACACGAGCCAGCACTTCCGCACAGAGTCCCACCAGCGCATCGGCCCAGGCGTCCTGTTGCGGGATCACCAGTACGCGAGGATGCAGGGAACGCGCCCAAGCCAAAGCCCCGGGGTCGTCCGAAGCACACACCACGGCTGTGCTGGAAGCCGCCAGCGAGCGCAACACGGGCTCGAGGCGCGCTCGCGACAGCGGCGCGATGACAGCCACATCGCCGCTCACCACGCGGGCGCCGTCCCAGAACTCCGCGCTGAGCAGGGTGAAGGCGGGGAGGTCGCGCTCCGCCTGCCAGCGGGCCATCAGGGTGCGCGCGAAATCGGCGGAGTCGGAGATGATGACGGCATTCTGTGGTTGGCTCACGGCGATTTCTCCGAAAAAGCCAGGGTCGGCGATGCCGGATTCACGGCGCTCTCGGTTGCGCCCTGGGAAGCCAGCGCTTCCTGGACGGCGGCGCGGATCTCGATCAACTGCTGCAGGCTGTGTCCGGCGGCGTAAGGAGCAAGAAAGGGCAACTTCCACTGGGCACAGATTTGTTGCAAGCGCTCCAGCGGTTCTTCGGCGGAGAGTTGGGCGCGGGTGCAGTCGATGGTCTGGACACCGCGTCGCTCCAGCTCGTGCATTTGCTGGCGAAGGGCGCGCAGATCGTCGTACAGGCAGCGGAAGAAAGCACGCCGCATGAGAAAGTTGAAGCGCGTGAAGGCCAGCAGCGCGGCCGAGCCGTAAAACATCTCGCCCGCTTTTTCTTTCAGGGCGCGGACACGCTCGATGAGGCCCCGCTCGAGCAGGTCGCGCAAGCTGCGGCACCGGGTGAGTTCGGCCCGGGCTTCATCCAGCGGCGCCATCCAGGCCGGCTGCATTGTGGAAGCCTCGCCCAGCACCGGCTCCAGGACAGAGGCCACGTCTTCCAACTCCAGGCTGCCGTTCTGCAAGCTGTGAGGCGCGCGCTGGTCGAGATACTGCACCAGCAGAAAATCGATCTTGTCGCGGTCCTGGCCGGTCTTCTCCTGCCTGCCGAGATAGCGTGTCACCAGAGCGCTGAGGACTTCCTCGGTGCCCAGGGGAGTGGTCTGCAGGAGTTGCCGGAGCTGCCAGGCCTCGCTGCGCTCGTCGATGGCCGTGAACCATGCCTCGACGGCCTTCAACACGTCGGGCTCGGAGCGGTCGACCGGAGACTCCAGATCGCCGCACGCCGCGCCCAGTTCAAAGCGGCGAGCCAGTTCGGCGTAAAGCGGATAGAGGCTGCGGAAGGCGCGCCAGCGCGCCGCAATCGCGCTGAGTTCGGCGCCGCTGGGCCGCGGAGGGGGCTCGGGCGCCTTCGACTTGGCTCCCAGCCTCATGGATTGACGATCCAGTTGAGCAGCGGTCGCGTGAAGCGGGCCGAACAGGGTTTTGCCGTAATGGCGACTTCGCTCACTGCTGTGCTCAGGGTTCTTGCTTCGACACGCGCTTCACTCCGGTTCCCGGCCAGGTTCGACCGGGAACGCTGGAGGGAGTGAAGACGACTGTGCGTAGTGCACGATATCAGCCACAGGCCGCCGCCGGCTCAGAACTGTCAATGTGATTGGTTCTAAAGGCGTTCCAAGCTGAAACGAGAAGAAGCAGCGGAACCCACGTTGTGTCAGCCTGAGACACGGTCTCAAGCCAGGAGGACTAGGTCGTCCCCGCCGCCGCGCCCACTCCGATGTTGTAGCGCTTGAGCTTGCGGTAGAGAGTCGCGCGGCTGATCCCCAACATCCTGCCGGCCAGCATCTTGTCCCCGCGCACCTGCTCGAACACGCGCTGGATGGTGATTCTCTCCAAGTGCTCCAGGTCAGTGGGAGCCGGGGGAGCAAGGGGCTCGGAAGCGGCCGCCGAGGCCTGGGCTTGGCACAGCGCCGACGGCAGATCTGCGACGTCGATGCGGTCGTGGTTGCGCAGGGCCACGGCGCGCTCGATGCAGTTCTCCAGCTCCCGGATGTTGCCCGGCCAGTCGTACAGTAACAGCGCGTTCATGGCGGCGGCGGTGACCGTCAGGGACGGTTCCGGAGCGTACCGGTCGAGGAAGCAGCGTACCAGGCTGGGAATATCCGACTTGCGTTCGCGCAGCGGCGGCACGTGCACAGTCACGACGTTCAACCGGAAATAAAGGTCCTTGCGGAAGGCGCCGGCGCGGTAGGCGGCCTCCAGGTCGCGATTGCTGGCGGCGATGACCCGCACGTCTACCTTCACGCTGTCGTTGCTGCCGACCGGGCGCAGCTCCTTTTCTTGCAGGACGCGCAGCAGCTTGACCTGCATTTCCTGCGGTAGTTCGCCGACTTCGTCGAGGAAGATGGTGCCGCCATGGGCGGCCTGGAAGAGTCCGGAACGGGACTTGAGCGCGCCGGTGAACGCCCCTTTCTCGTAACCGAACAGCTCGCTCTCGATCAGCGTGGGCACCAGCGCGCCGCAGTCCACGGCGACGAAGGGCCGCTTAGCGAAGGGACCGCGGAAGTGGATGGCCCGCGCCACCAGTTCTTTGCCGGTGCCGCTCTCCCCGGTGATCAGCACCGGAGTGCGCGTGTCCTTCAGGCGCCCGACCAGCCGCAACACGTCCTGGATCCGGGGCGAGGAGCCGGTGATCTCGTTGAGCTCCGTCTCCGCATTCACCCGGTCGCGCAGGAAGTCGCGCTCGGCCACCAGGCGGACCTTCTCCGCCATGCGCTGCAGGATGAGCTTCATCTCCTCGACCGCGAAGGGCTTGGTGATGTAGTGATAGGCGCCCAGCTTCATGGCTTCGACGGCGGTGCCGATGGTGCCGTGGCCGGTCATGATGGCGACCTCGGTACGTGGCCGCGCGCTCTTGATCCGTTCGAGCAGTTCCACCCCAGACTTCTGCGGCAGGCGAAGATCGGTGACCACCACGTCCGGAGAATCGGTTTCCAGCAGGGTGAGCGCGGCTTCGGCGCTTTCGGCTTCCAGGCAGACGAAGCCAAGG
Organism: Terriglobales bacterium; assembly: GCA_035632755.1. Classification (GTDB taxonomy): domain Bacteria; phylum Acidobacteriota; class Terriglobia; order Terriglobales; family Acidobacteriaceae; genus JAHFUA01. The sequence goes on along the minus strand of DASQGF010000122.1, from coordinate 10,670 downwards.
GACTCGCCGATCCGCAGGCACAGCCTGCGGATGGTCGGCTCGTCATCCACGATGAGGAAGCGTATGCGGAGATCGTCGCTCATTGCGGCTTCCCGAAAACCTTCTCCACCATGCCGATGAGTTGCTGCACCCGGAAGGGCTTCTCTACGAAGGGAGCGCCGGTATGCTGAAGCACGGCGGCCGTGTTCTCGTTGACGGTGTCGCCGGTGACAAAGATCACGCGCGCGGCCAGGTCGCGGCGGTGGGCCTCGATCCAGGCGTGGACGTCGGCGCCGCTGACGCCGCCGGGAGTCCGCATATCGGTGATCACCCCCAGATACTGGCCGCCGGCCAGCAACCTCAGGGCTTCCGCGCCCGAGGAAGCGGCCACGGTGGCATAGCCGCTACGCTCCAGCGCCGCGCGCATGAATTCCATGACCGCGGGTTCATCCTCAACCACGAGAATGGGCAAGGGTGCGGGACCCGGCGAGCTTGCGGGGCTCACGTTCGTGCTCCTGCGGCGGCCAGGCGCGCTGCACTCTCCGCCGGGGGGATTCCCCATCCGAAGCTAATCGCGAATCTCAATTTGAGTCAAGGGAACGGAAGGACGATGTGCCGAGGTTACAAAGGGGTAGCGGGAAAGGGACATGGGGTCTCAATTTGAAATGCAGGTCTCCTAACAACGCCCAACCCCGGCAGAGACAAGCCTGTCGCGCCTCTACAAAACATTAAAGATCTCTACCAAAGCCTACGGTGTCATGGCGATGAACGTGGGCATGCCGCCAGCGGGGATCGTCAGCGGGATCGCGCCGCCGCTGGTTGTTTTCACGGTGGTGCCGTCGGAGGTCCGGATCAGCGAGACGTAGGGCAATACAGTTGCCGTACCCGTGCCCGCGAGAGAGGAATCGGGGAAGCCAGTTTGAACGTATGTGAACTGGGTGTGGGAAGCGTTGACGGCTGTAATACCGAACACGCCGTTATAAGTGAAGTCGCTAACCCCTGCGATGGTTATCGGATGGCCAGCCTCGAACGGAACACCGCCGTTAGTGGTGACCGTAACCACACCGTCGGCGCGGGAAATCGATTGGATATTGAAGGGGCCGGCCTGAAATTGGTTCGCCGTATATACCCGGGTGGAATCGGAGTCGGAGGCGATGAACACCGGAGTGGCGCTGCCTACGCACGGATCGGTGGAGTTGGCCGGGTCCTGCACCAGGCAAATGCGCTTGGTGAACGTGTTCGAGGTCGTGTTCAGCACGCACACGCTGTTGGTCACATCGTCGGCCACGTAGGCGCGCGTACCGTCGGCCAGGGCGGTGACGGCGATGGGATGCTGCCCATTACAGGGCACTCCGGCCAGGGAAACGGGCGTTATCGTCCCGGTGTTGTTTTCGAAGACGTACAGGCAAGGGAACTGTACAGCCCCGCACTGACTATTTGCCCCGGGGCTAGCTACATACACGCGGTTTTGGCTCGCTTGGTAGATGATGTATTTTGACCCGGCGCCGACGCCGAAGGTGTTGACCACCATGTCGGTAGCGGTGTCGATCACCGATACGGTGCCCGGTACGGTGTTGCTGCCCTGGTTGAGCACGAACACCCGGCCGCCATCGCTGCTCACTGCTCCCCATACCGGGCTGGCACCGACCGGGATAATCTTCACCACGGTGTCTATGGTCGGGAAGATAACGCTTACAGTGCCGTCCTCCTTATTCAGGCAATAGAGCTTGGTGCCGTCGGGTGTCGCCACCAGCGCAACCGGGTTTTTCCCGACCGGGATATGGGTGCTCACGGTGTTGCTGGCGACGGAGATATCGGCCACCTCGTTGAGGCCCGGTTCGGCCACGAACAGCTTTCCCCCCGCGGGAGCGACGAAAACCGGGCTGGCCGGCGTGGCGTCGGCAGGCGGTGGGCCGGGCAGGCCGATGAGGGTGGGCGGATTGCCTACACCCAGCAAAGTGAAGGTAGCGACGGAGTTGTCGTCCCGATTAACGACGTAGTCAGCCCCCGCGAAGGAGGCCGCGTGCACCGGTTTCCTGCCGACGGTGAAGGTGCCGACGTTGGTGTCACCGGAAACGTCAATCACGACCGCCGTGCCCAGGTTGGAACCGTTGGAGCTCACCACCAAGGCATGGGCGGTGCGCTGCGGATCGCCTCCGGGTTGCGGAACCGGGTTGGCTACTGGGCGGAAATACTCCCCGCACCCGCTGCAGAACAGCCCCAGACCGAAGACAGCCCCCAGCACGGTAGCCGCAGCGCCGGACTTCCCCTTAAGATTCATCCCTACTCCCACAGACGGGGTTCTCGAACGAAGCGTCCAATTGTAGCGGGAAGGGGAGATCGGCGCAAAACCGAGGAGTCAGTAGTCGCAGTCAGGAGTCCGCCGAACTGACAACTGGCTCCCGACTCCTGACTGCTGGCTCTCGCTACTTGCGGGCGGATCTGCGCGTGGTCGCGGAAATCTCGGACGCGCGCTGGGCCTCGGCCCCGCGCTGCACCGGCTTCTTGGGGGCTTGCGCCAGACTCTCTTTCAGCGCCGCCATCAGGTCCACCACCGGGGCGAGCTTGCGCGGCTTCTCCATGGGGGCGACCTCCTTGCCTTCCAGGCGCGCCTGGATGAGCTTCTTCACGTTCTCTTCGAAGGTGTCGGAGTACTTCTTGGGATCGAAGTCGGCAGCCAGCGCCTCGACGAGTTGGTGCGCCACCTTGACCTCGGCGTCTTTCAGTTCGATGCCGCCGGTCTTGCCGAACTGGTCCACCTGGCGGACCTCGTTTTCGTAGTACATGGTGTGCAGCATGAGCCCGTTGTTCATGGGACGCAGGAAGACGGTGTACTCGCGGTTGTGCATTGACAGTTTGGCGATGGCCACGTATTCGCTCTCTTCCAGAGCGCGCGTTAGCAGCGCGTAGGGCCGCTTGCCCGCCTCTTCCGGCACCAGATAGTAGTAAGATTCGAAGTACACCGGGTCGATCTGCGACGACTTGACGAACTCCAGGATCTCCATCGCCTTGGTGGTCTTGGGTTCGATCTTCTTGATGTCCTGCGGCTCGATGACCACGTACTCGCCTTTCTCGTACTCGTAGCCCTTGACGATCTCGTCGCGCGCGACCACCCGCTCGTCCTGCGGGCAATAGAGCTGCTGTTTGATGCGGACGTGGTCGTCGCGGTGCAGCATGTGGAACTCGACGCGGCTGCCGCGCGCCGCCGAGAACAGCCGTACCGGCATGGAGATGAGCCCGAACGTCAGGTATCCCGACCAGACTGATGCCGCCATAACCCCTCCCCCACAATCGCCAGGAGCCCGGTGACGCCGGACAAGCGCGCACGACCTCTGCTACGATGCGCTCGACCGAAACCACTGCCGCCTTGCAGGCTTCCGGCCGAACCGGCCTGCGCCGGGCCTCTCCCGGGCAATGAGATGTATGTACAGAAGCCGCGCACCAATCCGCCGCGCTGGGAAAAAACTGGCGGGATTGCTGGACTGCCGCACGGGCTTCCACCCCAACGAAGCAAAAGCGGCTGCGTTGGGGACCCCGGGCGGGGCGGCGGCCATGGTCATCATACCTTGGCTGGCGCTGGCAGCACAGTTACATTCTCTGGTGCCCCCGAGGCGGGTCTTGTGGGCCCTGGGGTTTACCGTGGCGTTTGCCGTCTCGGCGCGGCTGTTGCGGGCGGTGACCGTCTCGGGGGCCGTGGCCGGGGGTGTGCTCGCCTTCCTGCTGTTTCTGGGCGGAGGGCCGGGTGCTTTTGCCGCGCTGATCGCGGTCTTCCTCCTGACCTGGGTCACCACCCGCACGGGACACCAGCGCAAGCGGCAACTGGGCACCGCTGAACAACGTAGCGGCCGATCGGCCGCGCAGGTCATCGCCAACGTCGGGATCGCCGCCGCCGCCGCTCTGGCGGGATTGGCCACCCGGCATCCGGCCGCTGGGCTGGTGGTATGCTCAGCGGCGCTCACCGAAGCCGTCGCCGACACCACCTCCAGCGAGGTGGGCCAGGCGGTCAGCAACTCGGCTTACCTGATCACCGATTTCCGCACTGTGCCCGTGGGCACCGATGGCGGCATCAGCGTGGCCGGCACGCTGGCAGGTGTGGCTGCAGCACTGGCCATCGCCACCATCGCGTGGGCGACCCGGATCATCGCCTTGCATTGGCTGCTGCCGGTGGCCGCCGCGGGGGTGCTGGGAATGTTCGTGGACAGCTTTCTCGGAGCCTCGCTGGAGCGCCGGCGCCTGCTCAACAATAATGCCGTGAACCTGCTGAGCACCGTCGCCGCAGCGTTGTTCGCGCTGTTCCTGTACTGGTCGCGGCATGGATAGTTTCCGCTGCCGTAAACACCCCATTCGCAAGAACCAGCGCAACAGCAGCACTGAGGTGCAGTATCTGTAGTAAGTAATTGCTCGTCTCCCCTCGATCGCAAGACCGTTTACAATCGAGGAAGCTTGGTCGCGAAATCAGCGGGGACTTTCTGTAGAGAATCCAGTCTTTAGCCATTATGAGGTTCAAGACCTTCACGATCGCCTGCGCCTGCGCTCTGACGCTGTTCCTGTTCGCGCAGCGGCGCACCGCACCGCCGCCGCAGCAACTCTTCGCCGGGGTTGTGGACCTGACCCACTCGGTGAGCGAAAAAGCCCCCAACTGGGAAGGTACAGCGGAGTCGCCGTACAAGGTCGAGCAGCTCGCCAGCTTCGAGAAGGATGGATATTTCACGCGGTACATCTCGCTGCCCGAGCATTTCGCGACGCACATCGACGCGCCCGCCCACTTCGCCCAAGGGGTGTGGACCGTGGACCAGATCCCGCCGCAGCGGCTGGTGGCGCCGCTGGTGGTGATCGACGTGCGCGGCAAAGCCGTCAACAATCCCGATTACCAGGTCTCGCTGGATGACCTGGCGCTCTGGGAGCACGACAACGGGCAGGTCCCTCCGGGCGCCGTGGTAATGGCGCGCACCGGCTGGGCCGCCCGCTGGGATTCGATGAAGGATTACCGCAACGCCGACGACAAGGGCACGATGCACTTCCCCGGATTCGCGCTCGATACCGTGAAATTCCTGGTGCAGGCGCGCAAGGTCGCCGGGCTGGGCATCGATACCCTGAGCGTGGATTACGGTGCCTCAAAGGATTATCCCGTCCACCACTTCACGGCGAAGAACAACGTGTACCACCTGGAGAACGTCGCCAACCTGGAACAGGCGCCGGACGCCGGAGGCATCGTGGTGGCAGCCCCGGCCAAGCTGGAAGGCGGTTCGGGCGGCCCGGTGCGAATCTTCGCGCTACTAAAGCAGGGTCAATAACTTCAAACTTATAATGTTGGTAATCGATCACCTGTAATCTGATCGGCTGGATCGCGCGGGCTGCAAGCCCCCATCCGCCGGGGCAAATTACAATTAGAAATTACCAATCCCATGGGTCTCTTTCAGCCCATCCCGGCCAGCGATGATTCCGCCGACCGTTCACGGCCGCTGGCGGACCGCATGCGTCCGCGGACGCTCGATGAATTCCTCGGGCAGGAGCACATGCTGGGGCCGGGCAAGCCGCTGCGGCTGCAGATCGAGCGCGACGATCCCGGCTCGCTGATCTTCTGGGGACCGCCGGGGGTGGGCAAAACCACGCTGGCCAAGATCATCGCGCGCATGACCCGCGCCGACTTCATCGAGTTCTCCGCCGTGCTCAGTGGCATCAAGGAAATCAAGCAGGTGATGTCCGACGCCGAACGAGCGCGCCAGTACGGCACCCGCACCATCCTGTTCGTGGACGAAGTCCACCGCTTCAACAAGGCGCAGCAGGACGCGTTCCTGCCCTACGTGGAGAAGGGCTCGATACGGCTCATCGGCGCGACTACAGAAAACCCTTCGTTCGAGATCATCTCCGCGCTGCTGTCGCGCTGCCGCGTGTACGTGCTGAACCCGCTGACGGAGCAACAGATCGTCACGCTGCTGAAGCGCGCTCTCGCCGATTCGGAGCGCGGCCTGGGTGGAATGAACCTGCGGGCGAGCGATGAGGTGCTGGCCAAGATCGCCGCCTATTCGAGCGGCGACGCGCGCTCCGCATACAACGTGCTGGAGGTCGCCGCCGGGACCGTAGGTCCGAACGGCGAGATCACCGCCCAGGTCGCACAGGACGCCCTGCAGAAGCGCGTCCTGCTCTACGACAAAGCGGGCGAGGAGCACTACAACCTGATCTCCGCGCTGCACAAATCCGTGCGCAACAGCGACCCCGACGCCGCGCTCTATTGGCTGGCGCGCATGATCGAAGCCGGCGAAGACGGACTCTACATCGCGCGTCGGCTGGTGCGCATGGCGGTGGAGGACATCGGCCTGGCCGATCCCAACGCGCTCTCGCTGGCCATCGCGGCGCGCGATGCCGTCGATTTCATCGGCATGCCGGAAGCCAATCTCGCGCTGGCGGAAGCCGCCGTCTATCTCGCGCTGGCGCCAAAATCGAACGCGCTCTACACCGCGTACGGTGCGGTGCAACAGGATGTCGAGCGCACGGTCGCCGAACCCGTTCCCCTGCACCTGCGTAATCCTGTCACCGGCATGATGAAGGGACTGGGCTACGGCGCCGGCTACCAGTACGCCCACGACCTCGACCAGAAGGTCGCCGACATGCAGTGCCTGCCCGACAACCTGAAGAACCGGCGCTATTACTTCCCCACGAATGAGGGCATCGAGAAACGCATTCGCGAGCGCATGGAAGAGATCCGCAAGCGCCGGGCGGGCGTTGCTGAGAAGAGTCCCCCGCCTCCCAAAAAAGAATCCTGACTGCGTCTTTGGCATCCACTGAGCAGTGCTTTCGCAAGGGGCGGAGCACAGGAACTGGACCATGGCTATCAGTCCTCAACCCACCCCCGGAGGGTCCGAGTTCGTGTCGCGGGCCCGGGTGCTGGACGAACTGACCCGCATCCAGCAAGCCGCGCACCGAATCACCTCCACGCTCGACCTCGACCTGCTGATCGACCAGGTGGTCAACGAAGTGGCGCGCACCTTCGGCTGCAACGAGACCTCGGTATTCCTGCGTGACTTCGATGCCAACGAGATGGTGCTGGCCGGCGTCCAGGGCTGCACCATGCACGGCAAGGGCGCGCGGTTGAAAATCGGCAAACAGGGCATGGTGGGCTGGGTGGCGGCCACCGGAGAAACACGCTACGCCCCCGACGTCCGCAAAGATCCCTTTTACATCGAGTGCGAACCGGGCACGCTCTGCGAACTGGATATCCCGCTCACGGTGCGCGGGCAGGTGATCGGCGTGTTCAGCGCTACATGGCGCGAGCTGGACGCCTTCCCGCTGGAGCAAAGGCAGCTTCTGGAAGTGCTGGCGGGATATATCGCCATCGCCATCGAGAACGCGCGGCTGTTCCAGCAGGAGCGCCTGGAGCACCGGCGAATCCTCGACGATGCCGAAGAGGCCCGCCAGATCCAGCAAGCGCTGTTCCCCCAATCGTCGCCGTTCATCCCCGGCTTCACCATTCAGGGATTGTGCGCGCCCGCAGGCGCCGTCAGCGGTGACTGGTATGACTTCATTCAGCTCTCGGATGGGCGCTGGGGGCTGGTGCTGGCCGACGTATCCGGCAAGGGGATGGCGGCGGCGCTGCTGATGTCGGCCACCCGCCGGCTGGTGCGCTCGCTGGCGGAAACGATTCCGCAGCAACGTCGTCCGGTGCGGTCCGCGGATCGCAGACCCAGCCGGAAAGATCGGTCCTGGCGGCAGATGGCGCTGAGTCTTCCTGACGAAAGCGCTGGATTCAACCAACTACCGCTGCCGCATCTTCCAAGCGGATCCGAGCCTGGCGAAGCAGCGGCTAGTCCGGGAGAACTACTGGCACGCGTCAATTGGAGCATCATGGACGAGCTCCCCGAGGGCAAGTACGTCACCATGATCTATGGCGTGCTCGATCCGATCCGGCGCACTCTTACCTTCGCTAACGCGGGACACCCGTGGCCGCTGCTGGTGGACAGCGCCGGGGCCCGCCCGATTCCCACGCGCGACGGAATTCCGCTGGGGCTGAGCCCGGGCAGGTACAGTGAGGAGACGGTGCCGCTCGCTCCCGGGGCGCGGCTGCTGTTCTACAGCGACGGCATCACGGAAGCGACCGACGGACGCGAGGATTATGGCACCGACCGGATGGTTACACATCTGTCGCGGCCGGACACCTGCGCCGAAACTCTTCTTGAAGAGGTGCGCGCCTTCTGCCGCGGGACCTTTGCCGACGACGCCACCGTTATTCTCGTGCGCTCATAGCGAGCGATCCGCAGCCCTAACGGTATCTCGCCTGGTGTTCTTTCAGAATGCAGCGATCCATCACCACGAAGATGCCGGCCTGGCGGGCCTTTGCGGCGGCCTGTTCGTGAATGACCTCTTCCTGCATCCACACGGCGGGTATATGGAGAGCAATTGCCTGGTCTACCACTGCAGGGACGATCTCCGCGCGGCGGAAAATATCCACGAGATCGATCTTCTCCGGCACATCTTTCAGGGAAGGATACGCCTTCTCGCCCAGCACGCTCTGGATGTTGGGATTCACTGGAATGATGCGGTAGCCCTGCTGCTGCATGTACAGAGACACGCCGTGGCTGGGCCGTAAGGGTTTATTGGAAAGTCCCACCACCGCAATAGTTCTTGCCTTCTTCAGCAGATCGCCAATGGGATCAGAAGCGCTGGCTGGCAAAATGGAACTCCGGTTCTTCGACACCTCATTCTATGGGATGCGTTACAGGCACGGCCAGCACTTGGTTCCTGGACGTGGAATAACCGCGCCTAGCGTTGCCCGGTAGCTGTTTTCTTCTGCTTGTAAAGCTTGGTGGCCAGCTTGCGGATGGTGTCGGAGACGTTCTTGTTCGCGGAAAGCATCCTCAGATCGTTAATCAGCAGGTGACTGAGCAGCGTCAAGGCGACATCCAAGGGCGTGCGCGGATTGTTCACCAGCGCTTTCCCCACGGCATACGCCTTCATGAACCTGCGCTTCAAGGCGATGGTGCGCAGCACGATCTCCTGCACGTTGCGCATGGAGGCGAAGACCTCGACTTCGTTCTCCGCCAGCTTGGGGGATTCCAGCACGGCAAGGGCCACGACCTTGCAGCCGTCACGAATGAGGATGAAACGCTCTTCGCGGCTTCCCTTCATGGCCAACTGAACGCGCTCGCCGACGCTGAGCTTGGCGATCCGGTGCAAGGTGGAGATGCGCTTCTGCACGGCGGGGTCGGCGCCCGCCTCCGCCGTCTTGGCTTGCAGCGCCGGCAGGACCTCGAGCGTGGCGACAGCGTCCTCAGTTGGCGGAGCAGTGCTGATGCCATCGAAGCCCAGGCCGAGAATGTCGCCGGTGAGCGTGACCAGGGCGAAGGGTTTTCCTTCCTCGGCCACGATCTCGGCTGCGTGCGCCACCTCGTAGGGCACGCTTTCCTCAGCCTGGAAAGGCCTCCACTGTTCGCCGAGGCACACCAGCATCTCGCGGACACGCTGGGTCTGGCGCTCCTCCAAGCGCTGGTTGCCGGCGAGGGCGTGCAGTACGTTGGCCGTCGTCTGCACACGGGAGCTGGCGAGCAGGAGGGGAATCAGCTCACGGGAGGCGTGGTGCGCGATATCCACCAGCCGGGACTCGCCTACGGCGGGATTCTCCAGCAACGCCGGAACCAGGCGCGGGCGCAGGTTCTCCCGCTTGCTGAAGTAATCAAGCACGGCCGGAGGCGTACGGGGATCGGAGGCGGCGGCCAACGACGAGGTGTCGTCCCATCCCGCCAGGGTCATCCGTGATTCCTGCGCGAAGACGGGGTTCTCAGTGAGCTGTACCAGGATCTCGATCATCTCCGCCGGAGGCAGCGCCAACGCCCCTCGGGCCGCCGCGCGCATGATGTTCGCCGGAACCGCTGACTGGCGGATCAGCTCGATCATTCGCGGCATCGCAGCCCTCTCAGCGTCGCACGCCTCCGGCCGTGAGGGTCACCGTCGCCACCTGGTTTTCCTGCCCCAGAGGCGGCAGAGCCTGGCCGTTGAAGGAGACCTCTACGCCCGCCGCATTCCCCGTCTTGATGACCACTTCTTTGGCAGCGCGCACGCGCTTCTCCGCCGGCGGGACCAGCACACCTTCGCTCAGCAGCTTGCCGTCGGCCACGATCTGCACCCAGGCATCCTGCGTAGCCCGTATCTGCACCACGAAGGTGGGAGCCGGCGCCTGCTCGGGTGGGGCCGGCGCCGCATCCGAAGCCGCCGGAAGGGCGGTGGCAGCATCGCTCACGGCTACGGTCATGGCTTTGGCTCGGGCAAGCGGCTTCTTCTGGGCAGGAGGAGCGGGCTGAGGAGCCGTCGCCGAGACCTCCGGCGCGCTGGGAGGCGTGATCCTGGGCTGTGCCGGCGGGGGAGCCGGCTTGGGCTGGAAACGCTCCGTCAACCCCACCGCAACCCTGTGGAATGTTGATGGCCCCAGCTTCCAAACCGCCGCGACAGCAGTGGCGAACAGCAACACGAGCAGGACAAAGGCGCGCCAGTTGGGATGGGCGTCGGTGCGTTGTCCCAAGGTGACGGCGCGCGGCTCGGGCGGGTCGGGCAGGGGTTGTTCTCTTTCGCCCCCGGAAGCGGCGACGAAGTCGGCTACCGCCTGGTCTTCGTCGATGCCCAGATAACGGGCGTAGGCGCGGACAAAACCTTTGTTGAAGATGCCGCCGGGAAGCGTGTCGAACTTCTCCTCTTCCAAGGCG
>DASQGF010000121.1:0-13353 GCA_035632755.1 Terriglobales bacterium | reverse complement strand
GTAATATCCTCCCGCGACTTTCGCTTCTGTGTCAGAGATCCACGTGATGATCGAAACTCGAAAAAGCAAGCCGGGCTTGGCCGTGCGCTTATCGACGACCCTGTCGGAGGCGATGCAGGCCGATGCCTTACGGACAGGCGGTCTGTGTCCAGCGAACCGCTTCATGAACCGGTCCGACGGGTCACCGTCCTTCTCGCCAACTGAAAGGCAATAAGCGTTCGCATTCTTCTGCTGCGCTGACGCATTGTGGTCGAACTGGTATCGGAATACTGCTTCTCGGATATCTTCCTCTTGCCGGAGGTGTGCAGTATCGGCTGCGAGACTGACAGAGGCCAACGTGAATAGAAGAAATAAGTGGACAATGCTTGTCATTGTGAGCCCCAACGGACCGACCATTGCGGTACGGGTGCGCTGTGATTATAGGACCACTTGCGTTGCTTCCACCCTTACCATGTGCAAGCCGGAATCCGTACATGTGCGGTGATCCGGAGCACGAGGTTAGTTACAGCTCGCTAGCGCCCACCTTCCTGCAGTGTACGGTGCAGAAATGCGACCGTCTTCGTCCACGCCTCGGCCGCGTCGTTCGCCCTATAACCGGTCTTGTTGTTGGGATTTTCGAATCCGTGTCCGGCGTCGGGGAAGACCACAACCTCGATAGGCTTGCCGAGCTGCTTCATCTGCTGCTCGAAGTCGCGCACGTCGCTGACGGGGATTCCGCGGTCCTGCCCTCCGAAAATGCCCAGGATGGAGGCGTGGATCCTCTTCAAGCTGTCCGGCGAGGTGGCTAGGTGTCCGTAGTTGATCACGGTGGCCGCCAGTCGCGGGTCTTCGAGCGCCAGGTCGAGCGAATATCCTCCGCCCATGCACCAGCCGATCGAGCCGACGCGCGCTGGATTCACATTCTTGAGGGACCGTAGGTAGTCAGCAGCCGCCAGCAGGTCGCGGTCGGCGCGGTCCTGCGACAATCCGCGCGTGATTTCGTGCGCTTCGTCGGAAGTGGTCGCCACCTTGCCGCGATAGAGATCCACCGCCAGCGTCACGTAGCCCTGGTCGGCGAGTTTGGAGGCCTGCTCCTTCACCCAGTCGTTCAGGCCCCACCATTCGTGGATCACCACCAACGCGGGGAACGGCCCCTTGCCCGCAGGCGTGTACAGCATGCCGCTCACGGTCTCGTCTCCGCTCTTGTACGAAACCTGTTTGCCCTCGGCTCCAAAGGCGGAGACGGCAACCAAGCACATCAGCAGTATTGGAACCAGCCAGCGCATGCAACCTCCTGGTCGAGATCGAATCCCGCACCGACCTTTCGATTGCATGGATGGCGCAGGGGTTGCGAAAAGATGGATGGGTGGTGTGGTCTAGCCGATGAACTCCCGGAAGGCGGCCGCCACCCTGGCGGCGACGGTCGGAAGTTCTTTCGCAAGGCTGTGACCGGCTCCTGCGATCACCAGCAGCCTGGTTCGCGCCGGGATCAACTCCAGCGCCGAGGTAATCTCCTCGATCGAGGCAAACTCGTCGTGCGTGCCGGTTACGAATAACGACGGCACGCGAAGCCGGGGGAAGTGCGCCGTACGCAATTCGGTGGGGCGCCGCGGCGGGTGCAACGGATAGGAGAGCAGGAGCAAGGCCGCAGCCACATCCGCATCCTCGGCCGCCAGCATGGTAGCCTGCCGTCCGCCATAGGAGTGTCCGCCCAGGAACACTCGCCCGAGAACAATCTTCCTCATCGCCGTTACGGCTTGCCGCAATCCTTCGCGATCGCGCGCCGCGCTGCCCGGGCCCGGCGGCCCCTGCGGGCGCACCTGCCGGAATGGCAGGTCGCAGCGGAGCACCGTCATCCCCATCTCGGCAAACGCTTCCGCCACCGCCACCAGCAAAGGCGACTGGCAGTTTCCTCCCGCGCTGTGCGTCAGCACCAGAGCGTCACCGCTGGGAGATACCGGACGGTGCAGAAATCCGCGCACCTGAGGGTCGCAGGTTTCGTCCAGGAATGACTCGATGTCGTGGACCATGTTTTGGCGGAGGGAGAGGGATTCGAACTTGAGGCGTCTAGCAGGCGTGAGCGCAGCGAGAGCCTGCTGCCGAAATCCCGAGCGCAGCGAGGGACCTCCTCAGTCAGATTGGCGGAGGGAGAGGGATTCGAACCCCCGGTACGGTTTCCCGTACAGCGGTTTTCAAGACCGCCCGTTTCGACCGCTCACGCATCCCTCCGCGACGCGGCTTGGGGCTAGTTTACCAGCACTCCGCCGCGCATCGGCCCCGCGCTTGGCGTCGCTGTACAATCGAATCCACGCCCACCATGAAGCGGTTCTTCCAACTGGTGCTGCTGACGCTGGTGCTGGTGGCGGTAGCCATGCTGTCGGCGCTGACCGCCATGCGCTTGGCCATCCACGGGCGCCAGGTCCGCGTGCCCAACGTGGTGGGCATGAGCGCGCCGGAAGCGCGCAAGGCGGCACTCGGATTCGGTCTGCTGCTGGACCGGGAAGGCGGTTTCTACAGCCGCGACGTGCCCGAGGGGCGCGTGCTGTCACAGGCGCCGGCCGCGGGCACGCTGGTGCGGCGCGGCTGGCACGTGCGCATCGCCGAGAGCCTGGGCCCGCAGCGCACCGCCGTGCCCGACCTGCTCAACCAGAGCCAGCGCGCGGCGGAGATCAACATCACGCGCCGCGGCCTGGACGTCGGCACTGTGGCCGTGGCGCACATTCCCGGCCAGCCGCCCGACCAGGTGGTGGCGCAGAGCCCGCCGCCGAACGCGCAGGGAGTGGCCTCGCCCAAGATCAATCTTCTGGTGACCGCGCCGGCCGAGCCCGCGGCGCTCATCATGCCCAGCTTCGCCGGACGCCCGCTCGCTGACGCCAGCAAAGCCATCCAGGAGGCGGGCCTGCGCTTGGCCGTGGTAAACAATGTGCCGGCTCCAAGCCTGCCCACGGGAACGGTGTTGAAGCAGTCTCCCGGCGCGGGACAGAAGGTCACGCCGGGAACGGCGGTCTCCTTCGACGTCGCAGAGTGAACTAGCGAGCTACGTCTCTACGTTCGAGCACGGCGGCGAAAAAGCCATCGCAGGGATGCACGCCCGGCAGGGTCCGCAGGAACTTGCCGCGAACCAGCGACTCGAAGTCGTCCCACACGAGTTCGCCTTCGGCCTTGAGCCGCTGGAGCTCGTCGCGGCAGTCGAGCAGCCGCAGGTCGTTGCGCATCAGCTCGGCCACGACGTCCTCGTTTTCCTGCCGTTCCAGTGAGCAGGTGGAATATACCAAGCGTCCGCCAAGGACGAGGTAGGAGAGCGCCGAGCGCAGGATCGACACCTGGCGGCGGTGCAGGTCGGAGAGGTCGTCGGGCCGCAGCCGCCATTTGATCTCGGGATTGCGGGCCAGCGTGCCGGTGCCCGAGCAGGGAACGTCGGCGAGCACGCGGTCGAAGTTCGGCATGAGCGGCAGAGCTTCAGCGTTGGCCGCAACCACGCACACATTGCGCACGCGCACCAGACGGCGCATCAGCCGTGCGCGTGTGGGATGAAGCTCCGCAGCAACCACCAGCGAGGTTGGATTGCGCTCGGCGATCACGGAGGTCTTACCGCCCGGAGCGGCGCAGCAGTCGAGGATCCGTGCGCCGTGACCGACCAACAAAGCCACGAGTTGCGAAGCTTCGTCCTGCAGATAAACGCGGCCCTCGGCGAAGACGCGGGTTTTGGTCACGTCGCCGGAGGTCACGCGACGAGCCCCGGCCACAAGCGCGCCGGGGGCAAGCTCGACGCCTTCGTCCCGCAAGTCGCTGTCGGCTTGGGGATCTCGCAGGCGCAGCGCAGGCACAGGGATTTCCTGGTCATAACGCGTGATCTGTTCGACTGCCTCAAGGCCGTACTCGGCCGACCATCTCTTAAGAAGCCAGAGCGGATGCGCGGTGGCGGCTGCGATCCGATCGAGAGAGCCTTCCTCGCCCGCCGGTCGCGGCGGACCGGGCTTCGACGCAGCAATCTTGCGCATGACTGCATTCACCATGGGAGCGGCAAATCGCCGGCCCGCACGTTTCACGAGTCCCACTGTCTGATCGACGGCGGCATGCGCCGGGACACGCTCCAGGTGCGTCAGTTGGTACACGCCCATGCGCAGCGCTGTGGCAACTTCCAGGTCGAGTTTGTTGGGAGGAGCCTTCGACCAGGAGGCGATCGCTTCATCAAGCCGCGATCGCCAGCGCAGCACGCCCATGACGATTTCCATACATAGCGCCCGGTCAGCCGGAGAAAGGTCATTCAGCCGCTCGGAGTGCAGGAGTTCATCCGCGAACGCGCCTTGCTCGACGCGCATCAGGATGTCAAAGGCGGCGGAACGGGAGGGAGAAAGCATTTCAAATTGGTAATTTGTAATTTGTAAAGTGATGAGATGGAACGCGGAAGCAATCGGTGTCCCGCTGGCCAGCCTCACTTTACAAATTACCAATTACAAATTACCAATCCCCCAATCTTTCCCCCGCTTTCGGCCTGTAGCCGTGAACAAAGTCCTTCGCGCTCATCCGCCGCTTGCCTTCAGGTTGCAGTTCGAGAACCTGCAGGGCAGTTCCTTCTCCGCATCCGAGGAACAGGTCTTCGCCGGCGGCCTTCATCTCGCCGGGGACGAGAGGTCCCATGCCGTAGGCGGCCAGGCGCGCCCGGTGCAGCGTGAGGTTCTTGCCACGGAAACTGGTGAACGCACCCGGCCAGGGCTGGAATCCACGCAGGCGGTTCAGGATCTCGGGCGCCTCGCGGTTGAAGGCGATCCGCCCGTCTTCTTTTTTGAGGATAGGCGCGAGCGTCGCTTCGGTGTGGTCCTGCTTGCGCGGCTGAATGGTTGCGGCCTCGAGGCCCGGCAGCGTCTCGAGCATCAGTTCGGCGCCCATTTCGGCCAACCGCGGCGCGAGGGTAACGGCCGTGTCCTCGGGATCGATGGGCATTTCGCGTTGCAGCAGGATGTCGCCGGTATCGAGCCCTTCGTCGATGCGCATGGTGGTGACGCCGGTGACGGTCTCGCCCCGCGCGATGGCCCACTGGATGGGCGCTGCGCCGCGGTACTTGGGCAACAGCGAGCCGTGCAGGTTAATGTTGCTGTCCCGCGGCAGGTCGATCATCCATTTGGGAATGATGCGCCCGTAGCCGACGACGATGATGGCCTCGGGGTTGAGCGCTTCAAGCTGCGCCCGGAATTCCTGGTTGTTCTTGATCTTGTCCGGCTGGACCACGGGCAGCCCGAGCGACTGCGCCAGTCGCTTGACCGCCGGCGCGGCGAGTTCCTGGCCGCGTCCGCTGGGCCGGTCAGGCTGCGTGACCACCAGGCGGACGTTATGGCCGGCCTCCACCAGCTTCTTCAGCGTGGGGACGGCGAACTCGGGAGTGCCGCAGAAAACGAGATCCATCGGATTCGGTAATTAGGAAGATTGAGTCATTGAGTCATTGAGTCATTGAAAACAGCAAAGCAATGGCTCAATGACTCAATGGCACAATCACCCGATCCCTACCACTCTCCCGCCTTCATCAGCTTGCGGATTTTGCGCTTCATCAGATCGCGCTTGAGCGCACTGATGTGGCTGATGTAGAGCTTGCCGTACAGATGGTCGGTCTCGTGCATGAGGGCGCGGGCCAGCAGCTCTTCGCCGGTGGTCTGGAAATGCTTGCCGTTCGCGTCCTGGGCGCGCACGGTGACGCGCATCGGCCGCGTAACCTCTTCCCGAAACTCGGGCAGGCTCAGGCAGCCTTCGGTTCCCCGCTGCTTGCCTTCGGTGCGAACGATCTCCGGGTTTACCAGCACCAGCTTGGCCTTGGGATCCTCCTTGAAGGTAATGTCGATGACGGCGAGGCGCTTGGAAATGCCGATCTGCGGCGCCGCCAGACCTACGCCATGCGCCGCGTACATGGACTCGAACATGTCTTCGACGAGCTTGTGCAGCGCGTCGTCGAAGACGGCGACAATCTCTGCCGGTTTCTCCAGAACCGGGTTGCCATATTTGACGACCGGATAGATCATCAAGAGCAGTTGCCAGTAGCCAGTTGCCAGTTGTCAGTGCGGATCATCAGTAATCCTTGAGCTGTTTCTTGTAGCCCTCAAAGTTCCGCAGCACTTCACCCATGGAGTCGCCGCCGAACTTCTCTAGCGCGCAGCGCGCCAGGGTGAGCGCCACCATGGCTTCGCCTCCGACGCCGGCTGCCGGGACCACGCACACGTCCGAGCGCTCGTAGGCCGCCTTCACTGGCTCGCGGGTCTTGAAGTCCACCGACTCCAGCGGCCGCCGCAGCGTGGAGATCGGCTTCAGGTAGCCGCGGACGAGGATGTCCTCGCCGTTGGAGATGCCGCCTTCGATCCCGCCGGCGTGGTTCGTCCGGCGCGTGAACCCGGTGTAGCCGGCGCGACCGTCGCCGCGCGCGCTCCGTTCATATCCTATCGCATCGTGCACGGCCGACCCCGGCGAGGCTGCGGCGCCGATGCCGGAGCCGATCTCTACCGCTTTCACCGCCTGCAGCGACATGACGGCGGCGGCCAGCAGCGCGTCGAGGCGCTCGTCCCAGTTGGCGTAGGTGCCCAGGCCCGGAGGAACACCGTGCGCCACGACTTCGAAGACGCCGCCGGCTGAATCGCCCGTCTTGAGCGCATTGTCCACCTCCGCCTTCATGCGCTCTTCGGCCTCGGGATCGGCGCAGTTCAGCAGCACTTCGTCGCGGGCGTAAAGCGCACGGATCTTCTCCCACGGAATTTCTGCATCCTGCACCGCAGCGCCACCCACGGCAAGGACGTGGCTAAGTACCTCGATGCCGAACTCCCGCAGCAGCAGCTTGGTGATGGCGCCCATGGCGACGCGCGCTGCCGATTCCCGCGCCGAAGCGCGTTCCAGCACGTAGCGGGCTTCCCGGAAGTTGTATTTCAGCGCGCCCGCCAGATCGGCGTGGCCAGGCCGCGGCGAGCTGACCGCCTTGTGCTTTTGCGGATCACCCGCGCCGACGGGCAGCGCCTCCTGCCAGTTCTTCCAGTCCCGGTTATCGATGGTGAGGGCGATGGGCGAGCCGATGGTCGCGCCGTGGCGAATGCCGGAGAGGATGTGCGCGCTGTCGCGCTCGATCTTCATGCGGCCGCCGCGGCCGTACCCCTGCTGCCGCCGCCACAGCTCGCGGTCGATGAAGGCGGAGTCGATCCTTAGCCCGGCCGGCACCCCGGAGAGCACGGCCACCAGAGCTTCGCCGTGCGATTCGCCCGCGGTGGAAAAGCGCAACATGCTGGGATTCTATCTGATAAGCGGCTTGTGGGGCCTGCCCTCGGTACTCGGTACTAGCAACTCGGTACTATCCTTTTGGCGGCTCCCACAGCTCGATGCGATTGCCGTCCGGATCCATGATCCATGCGAAGCGGCCGTAGTCATAGTCTTCGCGCTTGGGGTCGATCCAGACCCCTTCCGCGCGCAGCGCTTCCAGCAGCGCGTCGAGGTCGTCAACGCGATAGTTCACCATGAAGCCGGCGCGACTGGGATCGAAGTGCTTGGTGTCGCGTGCGAAGATGCTCCACGCGGTGCCGCCTGGTTTGCCGTCCTTCTGCTGCCACTCGAACATCTTTCCGTACTGCGGATCGACTTTGATGCCAGATGCTTTTCGTACCACTCGTAGAGCCTGGCTGGGTCATCCGACTTGAAGAAGATGCCGCCGATTCCCGTGACGCGTTCCATACCTACTCCTTGCCTCACTCGGTACTCGGTACTCGCCACTCGGTACTCCCTAGCGATGCCGGTGCCGTTTCTGCGCCCGCGACGGCTCCTCTTCCAGCACCGCGAATTGCAATTTCCTCTGCATGCGGTCGATACGGTCGAGCACCACCTTGACGCGATCGCCGAGAGAATACTTCTTCTTGGTGTGCTCACCGATGATCTGCTTGGTGTTCTCGCGGTAGGTGTAGCGGTCGCCGGTGAGCGTCCCGATCGGCACCAGGCCTTCGATGAACATATCCATCAGCTCGACAAAGAAACCGAACTTGGTGACGCTCACGATGAGAGCATCGAATTCGTCCCCGACGCGCTCACGCATGAACTTGATCTTCTTCCACTCGATGAGCTCGCGCTCGGCATCGTCGGCGCGGCGCTCGGACTGGCTCGATTCTTCGGCGATGTCGTGCAGCGCTTCTTCGGAAATCGGGGCTTGGGCCTCAAGGTCTGAAGCCCCTTTGCTTTTGCCGTGCTTTACGGCACGACTAAAGTCGTGCCCTGATACGATTCCCTTCGACCTCCCGCTTTCCACTTCCCACTTTCCACTTCTCTTCGACCACGGCGATGGCGTCTCGCTGTGCGCAGGCACGCCGCGCCCGGCGCGGACCGTTCCATGTTCTTCGGTCTCCGCACCAAGCACTTCTTTCAAAATGCGGTGGACGATCAGATCGGGATAGCGCCGGATGGGCGAGGTGAAATGCGTGTAGGTCGGCGCGGCCAGCGCGAAGTGCCCGACGTTCTCCTCCGAGTAGCGGGCCTGCTTGAGCGAGCGCAGCATCAGGTAGGAAAGAATGCGTTCTTCGGGCTTGCCCGCGATCTTCTCGGTAAGCTTCTGGTACATGCGTGGGGTGATGTGCACCTCTTCGGGCAGTTCGATCACGTGCGCCGGCCGGCCGGTGCCGTGCCGTGCCCGGCGCTCGGCGCGCATCTCCATGCGCCGCACCGGCAGCGCACCCACGCCCAGCGAGTAGCCGAAGCTGGCGGCAATGGTCTCGAACTCGAACACCTTCTTGGGGTCGGGTTTCTCGTGTATGCGGTAGAGCGATGGCACACCTTTGTGCTCCAGGTAGGAAGCCACGCACTCATTGGCCGAAAGCATGAACTCCTCGATCAGGCGATGTGCGATGTTGCGCTCCGAGCGGGTGACGCCGCGCATCATGCCTTCCTCATCGAACTCAATCACCGGCTCCGGCAGGTCGAAATCGATGGAGCCGCGGCGCACGCGCTTGCGGTTGAGAATGAGCGCCAGTTCGCGCATCAGCTTGAAGTTATCGGCCAGGCGAGCGTATCGCTCCCGCAGCGGCTGGTCGCCCTCCAGGACCAGGTTGACGTCGGTGTAGGTCATGCGCTCGGCCGAGCGGATCGCGCCCGGATGCAGTTCGTAGCGGACAATCTCGCCCTGATGGTCGATCTCCATCACGCAGGACATCACCAGCCGGTCAACGTCGGGGCGCAGCGAGCAGATGTCGGTCGAGAGTTCGACCGGCAGCATGGGTACGGCGCGGTCGGGGAAATAGACGGACGTGCCACGCAGCCGGGCTTCGCGGTCGAGCGCCGAGCTGTCGGTGACGTAGTGCGCAACGTCCGCAATGTGGACCTGCAGCTCGTAGTTGCCATTCGTGAGCCGGCGGACGAAGACGGCATCATCGAAGTCGCGAGCGGTTTCGCCGTCGATGGTCACGATGGGCAGGCCGCGGTAGTCGCGGCGCCAGCGCAGCTCGCCGTGGGAGATGATGTCCTCGATGTTCTGCGCTTCCTCCAGCACCTCGACCGGGAACCGGTGCGGCAGGTGGAACTTGCGGATGATGATCTCGACATCCACGCCGAAGTCGTCTTCGTAGCCGAGGATCTCGACCACGCGCCCGCGGGAATTCTGCGCGGGCGAGGGCCAGTCCGTGATCTCCACGTCCACCACCACGTTTTCCAGGTCTTCAAACTCGGTGCTGCGCCGGGCTTCCTGGCCAAGAACCCGGTGCACCGCGGCCCGGCTCTTTGACCTCTTTCCCTCGGCGCTCTCGGCGTGCTCGGCGGTGGGTTTGGGCCGCTCCATGCCCCGTGGGATCACGATCTCCTGCGTGATCTTCTCGTCGATGGGCATGACGTAGTTAAAGCGCGTTCCATAGTGGAAGGTGCCGACCACGGTGGGGTGGGCCCGCCCAGCGACGCGCACGATGCGCCCTTCGGCGCGGCCGTCGCGCACCGCTCCCATTTCGACCAGCACCCGGTCGCCGTGCATGGCGGTGCCGATGGCGACCGCCGGCACAAAGATGTCCCCGCTGAGGCGCCGCTTCACGTCCGCGGCCTCGGGGATCACGAAGCCGTAGCCGTCGCGGTGCATGCTCAGGCGTCCCAGCACCAGATTGCCACCAGCAGCCTGGGGAATTGCGTATCGGTCGCCGGGCACTTCCACCAGTTCGCCACGCTCGACCAGCCCCTCCAGGCGCTCGTTCAGCTCCCGCCGTTCGTCGCCGTGGATTCCCAGTTCGCGCACCAGCTGCTTGAAGCCGGCGGTCTTCTTGGGCTGACGATCGATCTTGTCCAGGATGGCGCGGTCGGAAAGCATGGTTCCGGCAGGCCGGGAGCGGCACAGGCGAATCTCGCCCGCGGTCTACGCCTAACGTAACTGTATCCTAAGCGGGAATGGATTTCCTCAGAGGGGCTTTCCCTGATATAAGAAATCCAACCCGATTGGGAATATTTACATCGCCTGCTGTCAGCAGTGGTGGAAGTCCGGAGGCAGCGGGCACGGGCGAGGGGGCAAGTGCCGTGGTTCCAGCAACCCTCCTTCCCCGGCCCGACGCACGAGGGATGGATGGTTTGGCGACCGAAGTGCGACTCATTTGTTCCTTATCCGGTACATGGGAAGGATTTTTGTTGCCCGCAAGCCAGCGCAAGGGTAAACAGCAAGAGAACGCAAGACCGCCCCATCAAACCAAGATCGGGTCCGCTGAGGACCCCGGTGGGCGTCGTGGCCCAACCGTGAATTCAAGGAAAGGATGTCGAGAGAACCATGTGGAAGCCCGCTAATCAACCCCCAACGCCCCCGCAACCGGAGAAGCCGATGAGCCAGACCATGCCCAGCATGACTTCAGCCGAGCCTACGCCGGCCAGCGCCTCCCGCAGCGCCGTCATCAACTCCGCCGAGCAGGCGACCATCGGCAAATCGCTGGTCATCAAAGGCGAAGTGTCGGGTTCGGAGTCGCTCTACATCGACGGCCGGGTGGAAGGCTCCATCAACCTTGCCGGCAATCGCGTGACCATCGGCCGCAACGGCGTGGTGGCCGCCAACATCAATGCCCGCGAGATCGTCGTGCTGGGCAAGGTGCGCGGCAACCTGGTGGCCAGCGACCGCGTGGACATCCGCAGCGAAGGCTCGCTGACCGGTGATGTTGTCGCCCAGCGCATTTCTATCGAAGATGGCGCGTTTTTCAAGGGCGGCATTGATATCCGCAAGCCCGGCCAGAAGACCAACGGCGACGCCAAGGAAGTCCCGCCAACGGAAGACAAGACACCGGCCTTGGCCCGCGTCTAGCCCTCTGGGTACCCCAGCTTTCGCACGGCGAAGGGTGGGTTTGCAAGAACCACTAAGTTTCCTCGCTCCCGCGGAGCCGAGTGCGGGAGCGAGGACCTCAACTCCTACGAGCGTCCACTCGTCCGGCAACCCGGAGTCCCCGACGAAGCCGGTTTTGCTTCGTTGGGGTGGAAATGCGATGTTGGAAAAGGTCCTTCAACTCCTCTCGATCGCCTGCGCCCACCGCAAGCTCTCCAAGCCGTTTACGGCTGAATTCGATAATGGCTACAAAACCGCCGACTGGATGCCCGTCGGCAACGGCGGACCCAGCCACTACGTCGTGTGCCTCGACTGCGGCAAGAAGTTCAGCTATGACTGGAGCAATATGCGGGTGGTGCGGTAACCGCCCAGCCCTGACCTTTTTGACTCACTTGCGACGGACAATTCCAAGGGCTCTAGCGTAGAGCGTACCCGCCTCGGCCACGCCAAGGACATGCGTGGCTGCGAAGTAGACCATTCCGTAAGGTCCCAGGACCACGGCCGCAAGAATGACAGGCGAGTGATGGCCCCAGTAGTGCCGGATCGCCCAGGCCATCCCCGCCGCAACAAGCGCCGCCGTCCAGAGTTTTACGAGATGCTGAGTTGGTATCCCCGTTCGCCCAATCCGGCGATTTAATGTGCGTCTCAACAGCAGGAATTCGATCCACGAAGATACGCCGGCCGAGATCGTCAGGCCAGCTACGCCCCAACGCGTGTCGATGCCCAATGCCGGCGGAAGAGGAATCGCGCAGAGGTAGCCAAGTGCCGTAGTCAGAACGCCCCGCACGACGGCAAACCGGAGGGGAGTGCGGGTATCGCGAAGCGCATAGTAGGTGGAGGAATAACGCCGGCTTAGCGTCGATGAAAGCAGCCCGCCCGTCGCCCCGGCCAGGATTCCCCAGACATACACAACGTCAGCGCGAGTGAATCGGCCGGTCTGGTAAATGGCGGCGACAATGACGTCTCCCAGCACTAGAAACGCGACTGCTGACGGCAGCACGAAAAACGCGATCTGACGGAGACCTGAATCCAGCCGGCCGCGCAGTATGTTTGCCACCTCTTCTTCATTGCCTAACGCACCCGACATCTGAGGCAGTTCGGCGGCCGAGACCGACATTCCAAAAAGGCTGACTGGAAGCGTGTAAAGGGTCTGCGCATAGGCCAGGGCCGCGACCGCACCGGTTGGCAGGAGGCTCGCGAGCAGGGCATCCACATACGCGCTGATCTGCACCACCCCGCGGCCGACAAACACCGGAGCGAAATTGCGTACCACGGTTCTTACGTTCTCCGTTCGATGGCTCAGCGTGAGGTGCAGGCCTTTCAGCAGCCGAAGCACGACGGGAAATTGCACGCCCACTTGCAGAGCGCTGCCAACTACCGAACCCCAAGCCAGAACTTCAGCCAGCGGATATTGAGCGTAGCGGCCTCCAAATCCCCACATGGTTGCAATCATCGCCGCGTTCCAGATGACCGGAGCCGTGTAGGACACAAAGAAACGGCCGTGGCTGTTCAGGATTCCGAGGCACCAGGCGGAAATGACCAGGAGGCCCACCCCGGGAAAGAGAACTCGTACCAACCGGATCGTAACCTCGCGCTTTTCTCCGGAGAAGCCTGGGGCGATCAAGTTGATCAGGTAGGGAGTCGCCAGAACACCGAGCAAAACGAGAACCGAAGTGATGACGGCGAGGAGGGCTGCGACAGCGCCGGCAGTTCGCCGCGCCTCTTCGTCATCCTGTTGTGCAAGCAACTTCGCATAAACCGGAATGAACGAGGCGGAAAGTACGCCCTCGCCAAACAGGTTCTGAAGGAAATTGGGAATCCGGAGGGCTGCTTTGAAAGCATCGGCCGCGTCAGAATTCCCGAAGTAATGGGCGAAAACGCGGTCACGAATCAACCCTGCGATGCGGCTCAGGAAGATACCGGCTGCCACGAGAAAGGCGAACTGCTTCGTCTTGCCTGGTGGAGCCTGTTTCGTCGTGGAGCTCGTCACAGGAGAAGACATCAACAGCGCGATTCTACACGCGGGTGTCCGCTCCTTTGCCCTGCAAAGGGTGGGACGCCATTTACTTGTCCTGTCCCGGATCGACCGAGCGGTC
>DASQGF010000120.1:0-3553 GCA_035632755.1 Terriglobales bacterium | reverse complement strand
CGAGGAGCAGAGGCGCAAGTACGTCCCCAAGCTGGCGACGGCCGAGTTCATCGGCGCCTGGGGGCTCACCGAGCCCGGCTCCGGCTCCGACGCCGGCAGCGCCCGCATGACCGCCGTCCGCAAGAAGGACTGCTGGGTGCTCAACGGCACCAAGACGTTCTGCACCAACGGCCACTATGCCGACGTGGTGGTGGTGATCGCGGTGACCGACCGCGCGGCGCACACTCACGGTCTCTCGGCGTTCGTGGTAGAGAAGGGCACACGCGGCTTCAAGCTGGGCAAGAAGGAGAACAAGCTGGGCATGCGCGCCAGCGATACCGCCGAGCTGATCTTCGAGGATTGCGTCATTCCCAACTGCAACCTGGTGGGCAAGGAGGGCAGCGGGTTCATCGACGCCATGCGCATCCTCGACGGCGGCCGCATCTCCATCGCCGCGCTGTCGCTGGGCATCGCCCAGGGAGCGTTCGAGGCTGCGCTGAAATACTCCAAGCAGCGCCAGCAGTTCGGCAAACCCATCAGCGAATTCCAGGCCATCCAGTGGAAGCTGGCCGACATGGCCACCGAGATCGACGCCGCGCGGCTGCTCACCCTGCGCGCCGCCTCCATGAAGGACCAGGGCTCGAAGTCGACGCTCGAGTCCTCCATGGCCAAGCTCTACGCCAGCGAGGTGGCGGTGAAGGCGGCCAACGAATCGGTGCAGAGCCACGGCGGCTACGGCTTCATCAAAGACTACCCGGCGGAGAAGTTCTACCGCGACGTGAAGCTGTGTACCATCGGCGAGGGGACGAGCGAGATCCAGCGCCTGGTGATCGCCCGCCAGTTGCTGAAGGACGGGTTCAGCCTGTAGAGGCGTGGTTCGCTACGTGTCCGGGATACCATGTAGAGACGCAGCATGCTGCGTCTCTACAATCGATGAAACAATCCCTTAGCCGGAAATTTTGAACATTTGCTTTGCCCCCGCCGTATCCTGACTATCTGCTTACGTTGGGGGAGTTCTGTTCGTCCAAGCATCACGGGTCCGATCCAGACCTCATAGCGAAAGGCAACGACAAAGATGAGTTTTTCCCAGGTGATTGCTGCTGTCCTCAGTGTGCCTCTGCTGCTGGCGTCGGCCGTAAGCGCGCAGCAGCCAGCCTCCACCGCCCACCCCGCCGCACCTGACTGGGTGCAGCGCAGCAACCAGGACGCGCAGGTGCTGCTCAAGGTGATGGCGCGCTTCAACCCTGAAGCCGCAGCCCGCTTAGGCGTCTCCGGTGTGGATGAGCAGATCGTCGATCTGCAGCCTGATTTCCTGGAGCGCGAGCGGCAGGCGCTGCGGCAGGCGCAGGGCGACTTGGAGCGCATGCTGGCCGAGGAAAAGGATCCCGCCGTCCGCCAGGACCTGGAGATCATGATCAAGACGGCCAGGCGGAACATCCGTGAGTCCGAACTGGAGGAGAAATACGAGCTTCTCTACGTGAATCTTCCCGAGTTGGTGTTTCTAGGCACACACGCGCTGCTCGACGACCAAGTCGCGCCCCAGCGCCGCCAGGCAGCCATGGTCCGCCTGCGCAAGTATGCCGGCATGGAGCCCGGCACGCCTTCCATCGTCCAGCTTACCGAGGAGCGCACGCGTGAGCGCCTCAAGGCGCCCGGCTTGATGGGGCCGTTCAAGGGCGAGATGGAGAAGAACTTCGGCAACGAAGCCGCCTATATCGACGGCATCGGGAAACTCTTCCAGAAATACAAGATCGCCGGCTACGAGGAGCCCTATGCCCGCCTGAAGCAGCAGATGGCGGAATACCATGCCTTTCTGGAGAAGGAGCTGTTGCCGCGGGCGCGCGCCGACTTCCGCCTTGCACCCGAGATGTATGCCTTCCGCCTGGAGCGGGTCGGCGTGGAAATGCCTCCCGACCAGCTTGTGGCCGTGGCGCACGCGTCATTCAACGAGATCCAGAACGAGATGATGGCGCTGGCACCTCGGGTGGCGCGGGAGAAAGGACTCAAAGCTGCGGATTACCGCGACGTCATCCGCGAGCTGAAGAAGGACCAGTGGCCCGGCCAGTCCATCCTGCCCAATTACGAAAAGCGCATCGCCGAGATCGAGCAGATCATCCGCCGCGAGCACCTGGTGACGCTGCCGCAACGTGCGATGGAGATCAAGCTCTCCAGTGAGGCGGAGAGCGCTGCGACCCCTGCGCCCAACATGCGTCCGCCGCGCCTGGTCGGCAATACTGGCGAGCACGGCGTGTTCATGCTGCCGTTGCGCATCCCCGCGCCTCCGGGCTCGAAGCCGGGGACCACGCTCCAGTACGACGATTTCACCTTCGATGCCGCTGCCTGGACGCTGACCGCTCACGAGGGCCGTCCCGGCCACGAGTTGCAGTTCGATTCCATGGTGGAGAAGGGGGTCTCGACCGCTCGCGCCCTCTTCTCCTTCAACAGCGTCAACGTGGAGGGCTGGGGGCTTTACTCGGAAGCCATTCTCAAGCCCTTTATGCCGGCCGACGGACAACTGATCTCGCTGCAGCACCGGCTCCTGCGCGCGGCGCGCGCCTTCCTCGATCCCGAGCTGCAGGCAGGGAAGCTCAAGCCGGAGGAGGCCAAGCGCATCCTGATGGAGGATGTCTGCCTGTCGGAAGCCATGGCCAACCAGGAAGTCGAGCGCTACACCTTCTGGGCCCCGGCACAGGCGCCATCGTACTTCTACGGCTATACCCAGCTCATGCGGTTGCGCGCTGATACCGAAAAGAGCATGGGGCCGCAGTTCGACCAGGAGCGCTTCCACGATTTCGTCCTGGCACAGGGGATCATCCCGCCCCCGCTGTTGCGGCAGGCGGTGTTCGCGCAGTTTGTGGGCGGGCACCACAGCACCCAGGGGAATTAGGACAGACTTGGTGTAGAGACGTAGCTTGCTACGTCTCTGCACACACTCTTACCGAGACGTAGCGAGGTACTGTAGTGGGTCAGTTTCCGATTCAACCGTTGCACGGCCCTTGGGGCTTGCTTGTGGAATAGCGATTTATCGCCAGCTATCTCTGCTGTATGGTCTCCCAGCAGGAGTAGCGCCCTGAGTCATCACTACGACATCTGACTGTATTTGCTATAACTCTTTCGTGCGTCCACAAAACATTCCTCTTTTGAAACATCCGTTAGCTGCACCGAGCGCGTTCACAGCCGATAGTTTGGTCGCCGCAGTCCGCAACGAGAGGAATCTCTCGCCCGCGGCGGTTCCTCCCGTCTGTGTGCTGGAATTTGATGGCGACCTGACGGACTGGATGGTGAACGCTGGATATGCGCGGGTCTGGAAAGAATGGGCTTGCTTTCACACGGTAATGCACACAATCGACGTGGACGGCACCGGGTGCGGGATTGTCGCTCGGACGATTGGGGGGCCTTACGCCGTCTTGGTCGCCGAGCAGTTAAGAGCATCAGGAGCGGAAGTGGTGCTGGGCCTCACATCGGCGGGGCGGGTTGCTGGTTCGCTTCCACTGCCGAGCTTAGTGGTTGTGCAGGATGCCATCCGAGACGAGGGTACTTCTTATCACTATCTTCCTCCCAGCGATTCAGTCCA
>DASQGF010000119.1:0-17303 GCA_035632755.1 Terriglobales bacterium | reverse complement strand
GCACCCAGCCGGCGATGCCCAGCATGTGCGCCTCCCGCTCCACAAAAAACCGGAAGCCGACGCCCTGCACCCGCCCGCGCACGACGTACCGGCAGCAGTGGAGGTCGGTTTGCCCTCGGGATTCCGTCATGGCTTAACAATCTTTGAAGACCGCCGACTGCCCACCGCTCCTGGCTCTACTTCCCCCGCTCCAAATACACGCCCTCGGCCGTATCCACGCGGATCTTCTCTCCCTGGCTGATGAAGGGCGGCACTTGCACCACCAGGCCGGTCTCGGTCTTTGCCGGTTTCATCACCGAAGATGCGGTCGCGCTCTTCAGCCCGGGTTCGGTCTCGATCACCTCCATGTCCACCGTGGCCGGCAGCTCGATGCCGATGGGCTTGCCTTCATAGAACTCTACCTGGAGATGGATGTTGGGGGTCAGGTAGTCCACCGCGCCACCCAGCACCTCCTTGGAGATATGGGTCTGCTCATAGCTCTCGGTGTTCATGAAGTGGTAGTTGTCGCCGTCGCTGTAGAGGAACTCCATGGTGACCTCGTCCACCGTGACGCGGTCCACGGCATCGGCGGAGCGGAAGCGGTGCTCGTACATGGCGCCGGTACGCAGGTTGCGCAGCTTGGCCTGGATGAACGCCCGCAGGTTGCCCGGTGTGCGGTGCTCGACGCTGAAGATGGAATGCAGGTCGTTGTTGTGCTTGATGATCATCCCGGGGCGCAACTGGGTCGCTGGTATGGCCACGAAATCTCTCCGTTGGGGTGCTGGGATCGCCTGCCGCCTCCTAGGGGCACAGGCCAACCCTTGATTGTAAACGATGCCCGCGCGCGGCCTCCAGAGTCGCGGACGGAACAGTCATGATCGCAGGACTATTTTCATCGTGGGACAACGTCGGAGCGCGCTGGTTCTTCTAACCACCTTGGGTTGATCCCGGGCACAGTTTAAAATGCAAGACGAAGGGGGACCTATGACCGAACACGAGCGCCATGGAGACTATCAGCCGTCGGACCGCAGCACAGCCAGCACCGCCATCACCTTCCTGTTCATCGGCCTGGGCATTGGAGCGCTCGCCGCGCTGCTGTTCGCGCCCAGGTCCGGCCGCCAGATGCGCAAGCTGCTGAGGCGGAAATACGAAGACGCGGTCGAGCAGGCCGACGAGTTGCTCGAGCGCGGCACCGAACTGTTCGAACGCGGCAGCGACTTCGCACACACGGCGACGGAGAAGGTGAGACCCATCGCCCGCGCCGCCGCCAAGCACGTGAAGTAGGACCGAGTAGCAAGTACCGAGTAAAAGCAAACGCCCGGAGACTATCCGGGCGTTGCCTTTGTTGAATGGAAGCTGCGTATCTAGGATGCCGGGATTCCCGAGCTTTCTCGGCAGCGCAGGATATTCATTGCCTTCAGGCTCATGACGACCTCTCCATCCTGATTCAGCACCTCGACCAAACTCCGCACCAGACCTCGATCCGGCTTCGAGCGGGACCGGTTGGCCTCGATGACGGACACGCGGATCGACAAGGAGTCGCCCGGCCGCACCGGCCGCGTCCAGCGCAGTTCATCGATGCCCGGAGAAGCCATGCTGGCTACATGCGACAGATAATGGTCTACAAACAGCCGCATCATCACGGCCGCGGTGTGCCAACCGCTGGCGATCAGTCCGTTGAAAGGGCCATCCGCCGCGGCATGTGGATCGGTGTGGATGAATTGCGGATCGAAGCTCTCGGCGAACTTCACGATCTCGTCCTCGGTCAGCCTGATGCTCCCGTACTCGAAGACGGAGCCGGGAACGTAGTCTTCGAAGTAACGCTCGCCGACTGGGACTGCGATATCTGAAACCTTCATCGCTCACGACCTCGTTATGCGAAGCTGCAGAACAGTTTCACAACGTAATTGGATTCGCGGCACCTGGAGAAATCGCAGGTTATGTTTTCGGGGGATTTGCCTCGCGGAAAGGAAGGCAGCACTTGGTACTCGGTACTTGGTACTCGGTACTCAATACAGCCGGAAGCTGACTTCGACGTTCATCTGCACGGCCACGGGCTGACCGTCTTTTTTGGCCGGTTCAAAGCGCCAGGTGCGGACGGCCTCGATGGCTTTTTCATCCAGCCCCATGCCCAGCGGACGGGCCACGCGAATCTCGTGCGGGCGCCCATCGGGTCCGATTACCAGCCACAGCACCACCACGCCCTGGTACTTGGATTTGCGGGCTTCCTCGGAATACTCGGGATCGGGCGTGAAAAGAGGCTTGGGCGCGCTGACCCCGCCACCCACGCGATAGGGGCCGCCGCCGATGCCACCACCCCAGCCTGGTCCAACGCCGGGTCCGCGCCCTGAGCCTACGCCCCCGCCGCTCCCGCTGCCGATGCCTCCACCCGAACCGGTGCCGTTCGAGGGCGGGCCAAGCACCGACGAAAGCGGGTCACCCAGCGGCCCGGTATGGGGTAGAGGGATGTTTGGCGGCACCACCACGGAAGGGTCAACCGCCAGCTTGGGCGCCTCATTGCGGACCACCACGGCCGGAGGCGTGATCTGCTCGCGGGAACTCTTGGGTAGAGCGCCCTTGGTCGCCGCCAGCTTGTCGCGGTCGCCACCGCCACCGCCGCCTCCCGCCTTGCTGGACGAGGGCGGCAGAATGTAGGGGCTGATATCGACCACGATTCCCGTGACCTGCTGCTTGATCTCCTCGCGGTGGCTGTACAGAAAACTGCTGGAAGCTACGATCAGCCCCGCCGCCAGGAGGTGCAGGATGAACGACAGGACAAAAGTCTCCCGCCGCACCCGGTAGGTGCCATAACCCTCGCCGAACAGCGTCGGCAGAATACCCGCCGACCCGACCGGCGCCAGACGATTGTTCACATCAGGGGCGGCCATGGCCTTCTCCACTTTCGATGCGAGGCCGCTACCGGCGTTAGCACACAACGTCTAACGCCTCGACCCGCCCTATCCGCCGCGAGGCGGTCCTGGGACTCCAACTATTATCGCGCAAAACCCAGGCGCCGGAACGGGAATCTGGGCATTCTCATCCTTTAAAGATCGAAGCCAGAAAACCCCACAGACCGTGCCGTTTCTTCTTTTTCGGTTTCGCGGCCTCCTGGGTAGCAGCCTGGGCGACCTCCTGCGGCGCGTGGGGCACATATACCGAGCCTAGGACCGGCAGCGTCGAGAGCCGTATCTCCGCCAGTTCGACCGGCGCATCCGGCGCCGGCTGCGGGTCGGACGCGCGGAACACGAACGGGGCTTCCACCTGCACGTGGACGCTGCCCGGCTGCTCGGCGGGCGGCGGCGCCGTCACATTCACGCTCTTGGGGGAGGATTCAATCAGAGCGGCCACCGGTGGCAAGGGCGCAGCCGCGGGAGCCGTGACCGGCTTCGGCGGCTCCGCGGCGGCCCGCAGCACGGGGATGGCTACGGGACAACCGCAATTCCCCACCACCGGACCGGGGTTGCTGGCATGCCCTGCGCGGAAGATCACCTGCTCTCCCGGCTTCACCGTGTAGCTGCCGTCGCCCATCAGCTCGGAAACCTTTGCCGAACCGGTATTGCCGTGCAGCGACTGCACGCAGGTGTTCCCGTTCTGGTCGGTGCTCACCGCCAGGTGGAACATGCCGGAGCCGTTCAGCGTGATCTCGAAATCGGGGGTCATAATGCTATCGCGGGAATTGGCCAGCGGATAGTGCGTCTCGATGGTGCCGGAACTCATGCCTACCAAGATCTGCGCCCCGTTGGCGGAGTTGGTGAGCGAGACGCTGCTGCCTTGACAGACGCGCAGCTCGCCGCCGCGGATCAGGCGCACGCTGGCGTTCGACACCCCCGCCATCACCGACGAACCGCTCATCACCCGCGTGCTAGCCGCCGACAGCGCCACCACGCCCTTCACCGTGGCGTCGGCGGAGTAAACGTCTCCCACTGGCGCCTGGGCGTGGCCCGGCATCGCCACCAGCGAGAGTGGAACAGACAACAAAAGCACCCGGACTGGGTGTCGGAAAACCATGCAAGGACTGCGGGTGAGGGAATCTTATCATCTCCGGGGGGCACCCCGGCAGAGGCTAGACTTCGGCGACGAAGTCGTACTGGTCGATGATGGCGCCGACGCCGACACGCTCCTCCGCCGACTCCTCCACCCGCACCACGCGTCCCTTGCAGCGCACGCGGATGCTCTCCGTCAGCGTGATTTCCGGAGGCAGCGTAAGGGTGAATTCGATGTTGGAACCTTCGGAGAGTTTCTTGTCGATGTAGAAGAAAACGCCGCGGGCGCTCACGTCGCGCGTTTCGGCGGAGAACTCGTGCACGCCGCCGTTGGTGAAGCGGATGGAAACGGGCAGCCGCAGGGAGAAACGCCGGGTGGCCCGTTTTTCCTGCTGTGGTTGGGACATGGCCCTTCCTTCGCCCGCAGTTCGAGCGCGTGTAGAATCGCCTTACGCGGCGAAAGTGTCAAGCATTTTGAGGTAACCCAAGCTGCGGTGACCCTTGAGCAATTAGGGGTCACACGTCAGTCATAGCTGCAAGAAATTTGCCACGATCTGCTTGCCGGCTTGCGTAAGCACGCTCTCGGGGTGAAATTGCACACCCTCGATCGGGGCTTGGCGGTGGCGCACGCCCATGATCACGGTGGAACCGTCGCGCTCGGTAGCGCGGGCGGAAATCTGGAGTACCGGCGGGAGGGTGCTCTCTTCCACGATCAGAGAATGGTAGCGGGTACACGTGATGGGAGATGGTATCCCCTGGAAAATGGTGCGGCCATCGTGCTCCACTTGGCTGGTTTTGCCGTGCATCAGGTTGCTGGCACGGATTATGTTGCCGCCAAAGGCCGCGCCGATCGCCTGATGTCCCAGGCAAACTCCCAGAATCGGCAGCTTACCGGCGAAATGCCGGATCAGCTCGATGCTGATGCCCGCTTCCTGCGGGGTGCATGGCCCGGGAGAGAGCACAATGCGCGCCGGATGCATGGCCTCGATCTCGTCGATCAAGACCTGGTCGTTGCGACGTACCACTACTTCCTCGCCCAGTTCACCAACATACTGGACGAGGTTGTAGGTGAAGGAGTCGTAATTGTCGAGGACGAAGACCATAGTGGAAAGTGATAAGTGAAAAGTGGAAAGAGAAGAGGCGCTCAGATTGCCAGCGATGAAATAAGCCTGTTCAACATCCGATCCACTTCCGTCGAATCCTCCAGTAATCTGTCCTTTTCGGTCTTGTCCAGATAGCCCAAATTTTCCGCAATCACGAGCTGAGTTTGCATCTCGTGTAACGACCCTCTTGCATGGCCCAGGAACTGCTTGAACTCACCTGTTGACACGCGGCCTTGGCCTTCCGCAATATTGCACGGGACGGAAACGGCCGCCCTACGCAATTGCGACGTCAGCCCGTACAGTTCATCCTTCGGAAAACCCTTGGTGCAGCGGTACACATTCGTGACCAAGCCTATTGCTTTCTGCCACACAATCAAATCCTTGTAGGATTGCACCGCCATTCAAGGTCTCCTGACTGCTGGAATGGCCGGGCCCAAAACTTACCACTTTCCACTTATCACTTACCACTTCTTGCAATCTCCACTGACCTCAACACTGCCTTCGCCTTATTCACGCACTCCTCGTGCTCCCGCTCCGGGACCGAGTCGGCGACTATCCCGGCTCCCGCCTGGACGGACGCGCGATGCTTGTCCATCACCATTGTACGAATCGCGATGCAGGAATCCAGATTGCCGGCGAAATCGGCATACAGCACGGAACCGCCATAAACGCCACGGCGCACCGGTTCCAGCTCCTCGATGATCTCCATGGCCCGCACCTTGGGAGCGCCGCTCAGGGTGCCGGCGGGGAAGCAGGCGGCGAAGGCATCCAGCGCGCTGAGCTCCGGGCGCAGGCAGCCCTCGATGGCCGACACCAGGTGCATGACGTGGCTGTAGCGCTCCACGTACATCAGATCGCGCACCTTCACCGACCCGTACTCGCTCACTCGTCCCACGTCGTTGCGTCCCAAGTCCACCAGCATGACGTGCTCGGCCCTCTCTTTTTCGTCCTGGCGCAACTCGTCTTCCAGCCGCTTGTCTTCGGCGTCATTCGCGCCCCGCGGCCGCGTGCCCGCGATGGGCCGGTACTCCAGGCGCCGTCCGTTCACCCGTACCAGCATCTCCGGCGAGGAGCCGAGGATGTGGGTGTCGTCCATCCGCAGAAAATAAAGGTAGGGTGACGGATTGACCGTGCGCAATGCGCGATAGATGTTGAACGGCGCGGCCTCGGGTTCAAAATCGAAACGCTGCGACAACACCACTTGAAAGATGTCTCCTGCAGCGATGTACTCCTTGGCCCGGCGTACGCTCTCCAGGAACTCGTGCCGGCTGGTGATGGGCTTGATCTTCAGCGCGCCGGCGTTGCGCTCGCGCCGCACATCGCGCGGACGCACGCCCGCCGCCAGCCGCTTTTCCAGCGCCGTGAGGTCGCGCACCGCGCGGTCGTAGGCCGCGCGCGGGGATTCGCGGGTCAGATCGGCGGCGGCGATCAGGTGGATCTGGTGCCGCAGGTGGTCGAAGGCCAGCAGCCGGTCGAAGAACATCATCACGCAATCCGGCGTGTGCGTGTCCACCCTGGCGGTGGACGGCAGCTTCTCAAGCTGGCGGACTACATCATAGGCGAAAAACCCGACTGCCCCCGAGGTGAACGGCGGCAGGCCCTCCACGTGCGCGGGCCGGTGCTGCCCCAGGAGATCGCTCAGCACCTCGAAGATGCTGCCCTGGACCTTTCGGCGTTCTCGACCGCGCTCGATCGTGATCTGCCGGTCGCGCGCCATGACCACCATGTAGGGACGCGCGCCCAGGAAGGTGTAGCGGCCGATCTTCTCTCCGCCTTCCACCGATTCCAGCAGGAAGGCCCGCCGTTCCTGGCCGGCGATGGCCAGGAAGGCCGACACTGGCGTCTGCAGGTCGGCCGTGACCGACTTGGTCACCGGAACCAGCGTCGCTTCCTGCGCCAGGCGCGAGAACTCTTTGTAATCGGGGCGAACCATTGCGGGTCTGCTGATTATACGGCCCATTCGCTCTTGGCTCTTGGCTGTTAGCTTTTGGCCAAAAGCCAAGAGCCAAAAGCTAAGGGCTATCGTTCAACCACCCAATTACCAATCGCTACTGGTCCAGTACACCGATGGTTATTGCACGAAGCGGGCGGTTCCGGGGACAATCACCCAACCGGGAACAGTTGACTTGGTGCGAGGCTCGCGTATACTGCGGCGCATCCGCGTACGCCTTATCTCCCTCTAAGTGCGAGCCGGGCCAAGCACTCCTGGTGAATTTCACAGGTCGGCGATGACGATGCTGGTCAGATTCTGGGGTGTGCGGGGCTCGACGCCGACTCCCCAAGCGGAGAACCTGCGTTACGGCGGGAACACGTCGTGCGTCGAGGTGCGCGTCGACGGGAATATCTACGTCTTCGACTGCGGCACCGGCTTCCGCAATCTGGGCAAGCACTTGCAGCGTGAATTCGAGAACCGGCCTATCCACGCCCACGTCTTCCTCTCGCACTTTCATTGGGACCACATCCAGGGCATACCCTTCTTCGTCCCGCTCTACGAGAGCCGCGACAGCCGCTTTTACTTCCACTCTTCCAACCGCTCGCGCGGGCTGCAGCATGCTCTGGAAGACCAGATGTCGGAGCCGTACTTCCCGGTGGACATGACGGAGATGGCTGCGAAACGCCACTTCTACGACATCGAGGAAGACCGCATCACCTTCGACGACTGCGTCATCCAGTCCAAGTGGCTGAATCATCCCCAGGGCTGCCTCGGCTTCCGCATCGAGACCGACGACAAGGTTCTGGTCTACGCCACCGACAACGAGCCCGGCTCCCCGCAGTTCGACAAGAACGTCCGCCAATTGGCCGAAGGGGCCGACGTGCTCATCTACGACGCGCAGTACCTGCCCGAGGAGTACGAGGCCAAGAAGCGAGGCTGGGGACACAGCCACTGGCGGGAAGCCGTCAATATCGTGATGGAGAGCGGCGCCAAGGAGTTGGTGCTGTTCCACCATGATCCCGACCACGACGATGCCTGCATCGATTCCATCGTGCAGGTCGCGCGCAACCATTATCCCAGGGTGCGCGCCGCCGCCGAGGGCATGGAAATCCAGCTCTAGCGGGCGCGCGGAGCGATCCTGACCTCATGTTCCGAAAGGGCACAGCTTCAGCCGCGCCGGACCAAGCCCCCTCTTTTCTGTTATCCGAGGGCCTTCAGCCCCGAGGAACTTGCTTGCCTGTACTTCGCTAGCGGCCAGAGTTGATGTCGCGCATGTTAGTCGGCGCTGGCAGGCACGTCAACGGAACAAGCGGCGGGTTCCTCGGAACCGGTTGCCTCTCTGATCTCGACAATGCGCGACGTGATGATCGGTGTCCGATACTCGGGGTGCTTAAACTCCAAGTGCATGCTGCGGCCAATAAAGCGCATCTTGAGCATTGAGCCACCCCAGTTCGAGCCCAGGATCCTCACGGGCAAGGGACGGGGACAATACTTCGGATGGCCTGAAATGAGCGCCCAGCCGTCGCCGCAGTTGATGACCGTGTACCAGCGGTGCTGGGTTTGGACCTCTAACCGGCTGCCCCGGGCGAGGTCTTCCAGATGCACACCACCTTCGACCTCCGACTGCGCGATGCTGTGGTTGACTTCGTCGCTCAGGTTCGGATGCGGCGTGAACAGAGGCGGGATTGTCAATCCGACAGAAATAGCGCCCCTCACAGATGGCCTCATTAGTATGGGCCAATTGGGGCGCATGTTAGCCCGGGCGGGCGGGCGAGTCAACCGTGTGTGGCCCTGCGGGTCGGAAGGTCCCCTTGCCACCGGATCGTTCCGGCGGCACGGTTACCTCGGAAGACAGGCCGCAGCCGCATCCGCGGCTTGCCTTCCGGCTTGCCGCCTACCTATACTTATTGCTCGCCGAACGGAGCAAGGGCCGTCCAGTGGCCCTTTTTTCATGCCTCAATTATCGGAGTCTGCCATGAGTACCATCGCCCTGGAGAAGGAGTCCAATCCCTGGGAATCGCAAGCGGCGCGCTTTGACCTGGCCGCTCGGAAGCTGAACCTCGACGAGGGTCTGTGGAAGATCCTGCGCTATCCCACCCGCGAGATCATCGTGCACATCCCCGTCGCCATGGACGACGGGCGCCTAGAGGTGTTCACCGGCTTCCGCGTGCAGCATTCGATCGCGCGCGGCCCCTCCAAGGGCGGCATTCGCTACACGCCCGACCTCACACTCGACGAGGTGCGGGCGCTGGCAAGCTGGATGACCTGGAAGTGCGCCGTGGTCAACATCCCGTTCGGCGGCGCCAAGGGCGGAGTCATCTGCGACCCGCGCAAGCTTTCCATGGGAGAGCTGGAGCGCATCACCCGGCGCTACACGGCGGAGCTCATGGAGTTCATCGGTCCCGAAAAGGACGTCCCCGCGCCCGACATGAACACCAACGAGCAGATCATGGCGTGGATGATGGACACCTACTCCATGCACATGCGGCAGACGGTCACCGCGGTGGTCACCGGCAAGCCGCTCAACATGGGCGGCTCACGCGGCCGGCGCGAGGCCACCGGGCGCGGGCTCATGGTGGTCTGCGACGAGGCGCTGAAGAGGCTGGGCATGAACCGCGAGGACACCCGTGTCATCGTGCAGGGCTTCGGCAATGTGGGCTCCAACGGCGCCCGCCTGATGCACGAGCAGGGATACAAGATCATCGGCATCGCCGAGGTCGACGGCGGGCTCTACAACAGGAACGGCATCGATGTGGACGCCCTTCTGGCACACCGGCAGCGCAACGGTACCATCCACGGTTTCCCCGGCGCCGAGGCCCACGATCCCGCCGACCTGCTGATCACCGATTGCGACGTGCTCATGCCCGCGGCCACCGAAAACGTAATCACCACGCAGAACGCCTACAAGGTGCAGGCCAGGATCCTGTGCGAGGGCGCCAACGGTCCCACCCCCGCCGCGGCCGACGACATCCTGGCGGAGAAGAAGGTCTTCGTCATCCCCGACATTCTGGCCAACGCCGGCGGCGTCACTGCCAGCTACTTCGAGTGGGTGCAGGACCGGCAAGGCTACTTCTGGAAGGAGTCGGTGGTGATCGAGCAGCTCGAACACATCATGCGCTCTTCGTTCGAGGACGTGGTGCGCTACGCCGAGACCCACAACGTGAACAACCGCATCGCGGCGTATATGCTGGCGATTGACCGGGTGGCGTTCACCATACGGCAACGAGGGATTTACGCGTAACAGTTAGCAGGTGGCAGGCGGCAGGACGCAGCGAAGGCTGCCCGCTGCTCCCTTCCATCATTGCCTTCCCCTTCGCCGTGCGGGATAATCATCCGTTTCCCGATGCCCGTCGGAGGGCACACCACTCTCGTGTGCCAGGCGGATGCCCCGTGAATCTGCCCAACTACATCACGTTGAGCCGCATCGCCAGCATCCCCCTGCTGATCTGGATGCTGACCACGCGCCACCTCTCCAGCGCCAACGGGCACAAGGAACTTTGGACTTCGCTGCTGTTCATCGCCGCTTCCCTCACCGACACCTTCGACGGCTACCTGGCGCGGCGCCGCGGCCAGATCACTACCCTCGGCATGCTGCTCGACCCGCTGGCCGACAAGCTGATGATCGCCGCCGCCTTCATCACCCTGGTGCAGTTCAACCCACGCATCGTGCCCGCCTGGATCGCGGTGGTCATCGTGGGGCGCGAGTTCCTGGTAAGCGGCCTGCGTTCCATCGCCGCCAACGAGGGCTTCACCATCGAGGCCAGCGACTTGGGGAAATTCAAGACCTGCGTGCAAATGGTGAGCGTGGTCGCCGTCATCCTCGACCACAGGTGGATGTACTGGAACATCACCCCGAATTTCATCCTGCCCATCGACGTGATCGCGCACCTTTCCATATGGTTCATGGTGGCGGTGTCGGTGGTTTCGGCGGTGGACTACTTCGCCGCCTTCTGGTCGCGTATCGACCGCAGCGCGGTCAAGCGGCGCCGGCGCGCCTTCATCCTCAGCCGGCGCAGGAAAAACGATGTCGCCGCAACCTGAGAACTCGCCGGCAGCCGAGGCGGCAGAGCCGCAGCCGTATTCCGCCGAGGAGCGGGTGGAGTTGCTGCGTCTGGCGCACGAAGCCATTGAGGCGGCGCTGGCCGGGCGCAAGCTCGAACTCAACCCCGTTTCCGAGCGGTTGCTCGAGCCTCGCGGCGCTTTCACCACCCTGCATATGGAGGGCAACCTGCGCGGGTGTGTCGGCTATGTTTATCCCGTGAAGCCCCTCTACCGGACGGTAGCGGAGACCGCGGCTGCTGCCGCCTTCAACGACACGCGATTCCTGCCGGTGACGGCGGTAGAGGCGCCGCGGCTGAAGGTCGAGATCAGCGTCCTCTCGCCACTGGTGCCCATCGCGGCGGAGGACATCGAGGCCGGACGCCACGGACTGGTGGTCACCTTGGGCTCGCGGCGAGGACTGCTGCTGCCCCAAGTGGCGGTGGAGTTCAACTGGGACTCGCGCACGTTTTTGCAAGAAACCTGCCACAAGGCCGGCCTCCCGCCCGACGCCTGGGAGCGCGGCGCCATTATCGAGGCCTTCACCGCCGAGGTCTTCCACGACGAAGGCTTTGTGGCCAAACAATAGGTTTGCAAAGAAAACCGCCAGCATGATCTCGCTAGCGGCGTTTGCAAATCACAAATCAGAAATCGCAAATCAGAAATGTTCTAGTGTTTCAGGTCCGCCTCTTGCAGTTTCGTTCCGGGCGGGACCATCCAGAGCTCGGCCTTGCCGCCGTATTCGCCGCCATCCTGCAGGTGCAGGCGCTTTTCATCAATCCCTTTTTCCTTGGCGAGGTACTGCGCTGCGCTGGCCGCCCGCCGCTGGGCGAGGTCTTTGTTCTCGCCTTCCTCAACCAGCCCGAGCACCACCAGCGAGCTGTCGGTGTCGCGCTCCAGGCGCAACGCCACGCCATCCAGCACGGCCTTGCCGCTGTTGTCGACGTGGGCGCTGTTGCGCGTGAACGAGACGAAGTTCAGCTTGGTTGGCACCAACGCTGCCCGGGGTGGGTCCACGTTGACCGTGGTCCTGGCGGTGGCGGTCAGGTCGCGGTCGTCGGTGACCGTGGCGAGCACTTGCACCGGGCCGGCAGCGAGGTCGCGGGTATCGAGCACAGCCGTGTTGTCACGCTGCACCAGCCGTGCATTGGCCGCGCTGAAGGAGAACGACAGAGGCCGATGGTCAGCGCTGGAAGCTTCACAAGCGATGGTCGAGGTCTCGCCGGCACGGACCGCCGCAGGCTCAGCCGTGCAGGCAATCACCGGCGCTTGCGGAGACGCAGCGGGCGTCTGCGCGGCTTCCTGTGGCAGAGGCGACGTCACCGGTTCGGCCTCGCCCGTCTGCGGTAGAGGCGACGCGCTGGGTTCGGCCGCGGCTGCCTCCGGCGGAGCCTCTTCCAGTTCCACGCCATCGCCCAGATGGACGTCTTGCAGCGACAGCGTAACCATCGCCGTCGAGCTGGTCGGGGTCACGTTCAGCACCACCATTTCACCCAGGCTCACTCGGGGTAATTCGCCCAGCCGCGTGTAAGGGAACGTACCCGCGGGGACTTGGTTGTCGTCGTAATACGACGCCTTGAACGACAGGTTCTCGACCGCATCGTTCCTGTAGCTGTTATACGTGCGCACGGCGCGGAAATAGTCTCCTACCTTCACGCCCTGGTTCGCGCCTAAATTCAGGTACACCTTCCGTCCCATCCCCGCCATGGTGTCAAAGTCTTTCGCCATGACGATCTTGCCCGTGAGCTTCCCATTGGGCGGGGCGAAACGATCGAAATTGATCTTGCCGTGCAATGCCGGTATCTCTCTTTCGGCGAAGGGGATGGCGGCGTCGCCGGGCATGATGTCGGTGCAGTTGAACTCCACCTGCGTGATAGCAATGTTATTGTGGACGCCCATGACGCGCACGCGTCCCACGTCCGCGTACGGGCGGCCCAGTTGCCGCAGGAGCCCGTCCTGCCCGCGGAAGACCTCATAGCGGTTCAGATCGCGTACTTGGCGGACCAGCCAGTACTGTGTCCCCACCGCGAACCTACTGCCTTGCAGGTAAACGTATCCGCGGTCCACAAAGTGGGTCTGGTGCGGCGTGTCCCAGCCGCCGGCGACGTACCCGGCCCGCTGTAGAGGCTGCTTGCTGATGAACCCGGAACAGTACACATCCGAGTAGGTTGGGGCTTCCTGCCGCGCCACGATGTTGGTGAGCTTCACTTCTGGGGCACTTGCTTGTGGAGCCTGCCCCTGCTGGGCTGTGGCAGCGATGGCCATCGCCAGCATCAGCAAAACGATGCTACGTTTCATCATTCCTCCCCGAATTTCCCCAACC
This sequence comes from Terriglobales bacterium, assembly GCA_035632755.1. Classification (GTDB taxonomy): domain Bacteria; phylum Acidobacteriota; class Terriglobia; order Terriglobales; family Acidobacteriaceae; genus JAHFUA01. Next base: position 3,944 of record DASQGF010000119.1, on the reverse strand, counting down.
TCAGCCAGGGCACTGGTCCCGGACGGTTGATTCCAGCTAAAACGATGCTCCGGAAGGCGCACGACGCCGCCCAGATTCCTGTCCAATGCGAAACTAGCAATGGTTACCTGATAGGGTCAAGGTAACCTCTGTTACCGCAAGGGAACGTTTTTCGAACATGACCTTCCGGTAGAGGCTGAAAGTGGCAGAATCGGTTGTTGCATCATCTGTTGTGCGCTTGTAATATGCGCGGTTTCTAGTTATGCCCGGCAACTCCAACTACATGCCGCGCTTGCTTCCCTTGCGCCTGCCGCGGGTCTGTGTTGCCATCATAGCCACCAGTGCGGCCGAAATGTTCGAGAAGGCGGAGGCGGTGGTTCGAGATAACCCATTCATAGAATTGAGGTTAGACTACCTCCGCCAGCCCGCCTTGGCCTTCCAGAAGCTGCGCCGGTTTGCCGATTACCACCCTGAAGTGCTGGTGATCGCCACCTGCCGCCGGGCACGCAACGGAGGAAAGTTCCGCGGATCAGTCGCTGCCCAGGTTAACCTTCTAGTAAAGGCTGCCGCCCACGGCAGCCAATTCCTCGACCTGGAACTGGAAAGTGCCGCCGCCTTGAAATCGAAAGACCTGGACCGTCTGCGCGCCGCCGCCGCCGTGATTCTGTCCTTTCACGACTTCCGGGCGACGCGCAAGCTGGATGAGACGTTCCAGAGGATGACCGCTTTCCCCGCCGACTATTACAAGGTGGTTAGCACCGCGAATTCGCTCTACGACAATGTCGTCACCATGAAGTTCCTGGAACGCCAGAGCGAGAAGCATTCCCTGATCGGCCTGTGCATGGGCGAGCAGGGCATCATCAGCCGGGTGCTGTGCGTGCGGGCGGGCAGCATCTTCACTTTCGCGTCGGCCGCGCCCGGAGAAGAGACAGCACCGGGGCAGATCGCGGCCCGCACCCTGCGCGACACCTATCGCATCGATCAGGTGGACGCCGCCACCAAGGTGTACGGCGTGGCCGGCGATCCGGTGGCGCACTCCCTTTCGCCGCTCATGATGAACACCGCCTTCCGCCGCGAAAACGTGAACGCTGTGTATCTCGCCCTGCACGCTACCAGGCTTCCCGACCTGCTGGCCTGCGTGCGCGATATTCCCCTGCACGGCATGAGCATCACCATGCCCTACAAGCGGGAGATCATCCAGCACCTGGACAACACCGATGCCGTCACCGAAAAGATCGGCGCCTGCAACACTGTGATCCGGGCGCAGGACGGAAAGCTTTATGGCTACAACACGGATGTCGCCGGGGTGGTGCGTCCGCTTGAGCAGAGGTTGCATTTGGCCGGAGCCAAAGTGCTGGTGGTGGGCGCGGGAGGTTCGGCGCGCGCCGCCGTCTTCGGACTGAAAGAGCGCGGGGCCGAGGTTTTCATCCTGAACCGCACCACCTCGGTGGGACAGAAGCTGGCCCGCCAGGCGCATGCCAAGTTTCTCAGCCGCACTCAAATGCGCAGCCTCGAGTTCGACGTGATCGTCAATGCCACGCCCGTCGGCATGGGCGGCGCCAAGGTGTCACCACTCAACGACAAGGAACTGAACGCGCGCATCCTGTTCGAGATGGTCTATACCCCGGCCGAGACCAGGCTGGTGAAGATGGCCCGCGCCAAGGGCCTGCAAGTGATCACCGGGGTGGAGATGTTCGTCCAGCAGGGCGCACGCCAGTTCGAGATTTGGACCGGTAAGCCGGCACCTGCGGATGACATGTACCGTGTGGTGACGGCCGCCCTGCAGGCCCGCGCCGCCAACGGCAACAAGAGGCCGGCGGCGCCGGAACTGGCGGCTTCCTAGGCCTTCGTGCGGGATCACGTGTCAGGGCACGACTTCAGTCGTGCCGAAACCTGATGGCAAAACCGTCACGAACGTCCCTGGGTGTTTGGTGGTTGTCGAGAAAGATTCCACGCTCCTGCCCCAAAACAGTTGCTATTAGCCGGCGAGTTGGGCTAGGATAGCAATGGAGCTCGGATGAACCAGGTTTCCGAGTTTCTCTTCGTACCAGCTAGCCCGTCTCTATCTAAAAAGTCGGCCCGTGCAGTTTAGATGCCCGGCGCGGTGTCGTTGCGCGCTGGTCCCCATTCGGAGCTACTGACATGGCGTGGTACGCATACTGCATCACCGAGCAGCAGGCTTTCCAGAACGGGACGCGCGCCCGCCGGCCGTTTCCCATTGAGAATCTCAAAGGCGTCAACGAGCAGCAGGTGTTCGGGTATCCCAGCGGCGATTTTGCAGTCATCGTCAGCGAGTACGAACGGGGCGGACCGCTGGACCAGCGGGCTATTCTCGACCACGCGCGCGTGGTGAGCGGTTGCTTTCGCAACACCACCGTGCTGCCCTTCCGCTTCGGCACCGTGTTCGACACCGACGAGGCGCTCCGCCGGGCCGTACGCGCCAACCGCAGGGCCTTCATGGCCACGGTGTCGCGGCTGCGCGGCAAGGCGGAAATGCACCTCAAATTGCTGGTTAAGGACGGGTCGCTGCGCGAGGCTCTCATCGACGTCGAACTGCCGCTCACTGCGGGCAGTGAGTACCTTACCAAGCTCCGAGAGAAAGCCTCCAAGCAGCGCGAACGCCAGACGCGCGCCCGCGCGCTCTCTGTCCAGGTGCACAAGCTCTTCAATCCTTTGGAAGCCGACGTCTGCTGCAAGAAAGTGGATTCCGGCGGCATGCTCATCGACATTGCCCACCTGATCGACGGCGATGCGGTGCAGAAGTACCAGAGCCGCTACAGCACAGCAGCCCGCCAGTTGAAGGACTGCGAGTTGGCCATCAGCGGGCCTTGGCCGCCCTACCATTTCATGCCCGGGAAGTTGCGTAGCGCCTGAGCCGAGACTCCTAGTCGGATCGTTCCCCAGGCAATCCCGCCTGGGGATTTTTTTCTCCCGGGTGCACATTGGCGTCGGCTGCCCATCGGCTATTTTCGTCCATTGGCCCGGTGCTCACAGGTGGGGCAGTTGACGATACTTCCGACCCACGCATATCATCTTTAGCTTGGCTGAGAGCGTAAGGGCAGCGTAAGGGGATTCGCCGGGCCGGGTATCTCATGGATAAGAAGCGGCTGGAACAATTCAAGAAACGGCTGGAGACGCGGCAACAGGAGTTGCGGCGTCTGGTGTCGCGCAACGTCCAGGATGGCCGCGCGGCCGACGAACAGGCGGCGCAGGACATCGCCGACAAAGCCGCCAACTCCTACACCAAAGAGTTCCTGTTTCATCAGAGCCACAACGACCGCCAGCTCCTGCAATTGGTGGAGGAAGCGTTGAACCGCATCCGCGAAGGAAGCTACGGCGAGTGCGTGAACTGCGGCAACGAACTCAACGCCAAGCGCCTGGAGGCCGTCCCCTGGACCCGCTACTGCATCAACTGCCAGGAAAAAGTCGAGCAGGGATTGCTGGAAGAGAGCAGCATCTAGAAAAAAGTGATCGAAGTTGTTCGAGGCCGTCGCAAAAGCGACGGCCATTCATTTTGGCCAGCCCTGACTCCTGACTTCCGGCTACCGACTCCTGATCACCGCTTCGGTTCTGGCTGATTCTGCTGCTGTTGTTGCTGTTGTTTTTGCTGCTGCTGGTTGCCGAACACCTGGTTCAGGATGTCCTGAACGGCATTGCTCTGCTTGCGCGGCTGCTGTTGCTGCTGGTGGGCAGCATGTTTTGCAGCTTCATCTGAGCGATCTTGTTCAGGTCGGGCGCGAATGAGGGATGCTGAAACGTGCCGGTGACCAGGATCGGGATCACCAGTTCGCCGCGGCTGTTGGCCAGAGCCGTCTCCATCAGGCCGCCGATCCCGGTGCCGCCCACAGTCTGGCTCATGGCTTTCGAGAGCACTGCGGTCACCCGCATGTTCAGCGTTTGCTCGGCGAGGTTGACGGTGCCCTCCCCCGCCATGGTGCCGCCGTCGATCACCGCCTTCAGGTCGT
>DASQGF010000118.1:0-2526 GCA_035632755.1 Terriglobales bacterium | reverse complement strand
TGCGGCCTCTTTCGGCAGGTAGCCCTTCCTGCGGAACCAATCCTCCATCGCGCTCTTGAGTTCGGGGAGCGGCACGCGGGTTCCGATCTCGATCACGCCGTCGGCCACGGGAAGGGTATCGTCGAACATCTGCGCGTTGGTGAAGTTGCGCATGGCGAAGCTGTCCAGCCACTTCAGCGGCGCGGGCTGGCGCTGGCCATCAGAGTCGTATTCGCCGCGGATCTTCCGGGCGAACATAACAACAGGGGGAAGCCATCTCTTTCGGAGGGGCGCGGCTAAAAGCCGCGCCGCTCCGAAACCCATTCCTCCAAGACCAATTTTATGGGATAGCCCCACGTTTCAAGTTCAAAGCAAAAGCCCCGGGCACTATCGCCCGGGGCCGGTGAGTGGAATCTGCCTACTTTTTCGCTGCCTTGAGGCGCTGCTCGAGGCGATCCACCTCGTCGCGCAGGCCCTGGGGCAGGTGCGAGCCGAAGCGCGCGAAGTGCTCGCGGATGAGCGGCACCTCGGCGAGCCAGCCGTCCACGTCAACGCTCAGCAGTTTGGCCAAGTTGGCCGCGGAGATGTCCAGCCCGCGGACATCGAGGTCGCCCGGCTGCGGTAGCCGGCCGATGGGCGTATCCACCGCCTTAGCCGTGCCATTGCAGCGCTCGAACACCCACTTCAGCACGCGGCTGTTCTCGCCGTAGCCCGGCCACAGGAACCCGCCTTTCTCATCCTGGCGGAACCAGTTGACGTAGAAGATCTTCGGCAGCTTGGCGCCGGGCCGGGAGCCGATCTTGAGATAGTGCGCGAAGTAATCGCCCATGTGATAGCCGCAGAACGGCAGCATAGCCATGGGATCGCGGCGGAGCTGGCCGACCTTGCCGGTGGTCGCAGCCGTGGTCTCGCTGCTGGCGGTCGAACCGAGGAAAGTGCCGTGCTGCCAGTCGAAGGCCTCCGTGACTAGGGGCACGATGTTGGCGCGGCGGCCGCCGAACAGGATCGCGTCGATAGGGACGCCTTTGGGGTCCTCCCATTCGGGCGCGATCACCGGGCATTGGCGAGCGGGCGCGGTGAAGCGTGCGTTCGGATGCGCGGCTTTGCGGCCGCTGGCCGGCGTCCAGGGACGCCGCAGCCAATCGGAGAGCTCGGCCGGCTTAGTATCGGTCATGCTCTCCCACCACACGTCGCCGTCGGGCGTGAGCGCGCAGTTGGTGAAGATCGAGTTCTTGGTGACGGAGAGCATGGCGTTGGCGTTGGACTTCATGCTGGTGCCGGGCGCCACGCCGAAGAAGCCGGCTTCCGGATTGATGGCATAGAGCCGGCCGTTGCCGCCGAACTTCATCCACGCGATGTCGTCGCCCACCGTCTGCACCTTCCAGCCGGGCACGGTGGGGATCAGCATGGCCAGGTTGGTCTTGCCGCAGGCCGAGGGGAAGGCCCCGGTGATGTACTTCACCTGGCCGTCGGGGCTGATGAGCTTGAGGATGAGCATGTGCTCGGCCATCCAGCCCTCGTCGCGGGCCTGCACCGAGGCGATGCGCAGGGCATGGCACTTCTTGCCCAAGAGCGCGTTGCCGCCGTAGCCCGAGCCGAACGACACGATCTCGCGCGTCTCGGGGAAGTGGCAAATGTACTTTTCAGTAGGATTGTTGGGCCAGGGACTGTCCTGATCGGAGGCGCCCAGAGGCAGCCCGACCGAGTGCAGCCCCTTGACGAACTCACCGTCCTCGCCCAGAACCTGCAGGACCTTGGTTCCCACCCGGGCCATGATGTGCATGTTGGCCACTACGTAGGGCGAGTCGGTCAGCTCCACACCGATGTTGGCGATGGGAGACCCGATGGGCCCCATGCTGTAGGGAATCACATAGAGCGTGCGACCGGCCATGCAGCCGGAGAGCAGCTTGTTGAGCGTGGCCTTCATCTCCGCCGGGTCGCGCCAGTTGTTGGTGGGGCCTGCTTCTTCCTGCGAGCGCGAGCAGATGTAGGTGCGGTCCTCCACGCGCGCCACATCGGCCGGGGTGGAACGCACGAAGATACTGTGCGGACGCTTCTCCTCATTCAAGCGGATGGCGGTGCCGGCCTGCACCATCAACCGCAGCATCTCGTCATATTCCGCGGATGAGCCGTCGCACCAGTGCACGCGCTCGGGCTTGCAGAGCTGGGCGACTTCATCGACCCACTGCGCAAGCCTGCGGTGCTGAACGGCGCTGGCGGTCTTGGGTTCCTGGATTGTAGTTGCCATGATTGCCTCTTCATTCCTGCCCCTGGTCGGGGCCAGTATGTATGCCTAAGGGGACGCAAAACGCTCTATTGTGCACCCGCCGGGGCGCAAATCCAAGGAAAGTCTGCGCTTCTTGATAAGCGCGGAATGCAGTCTCGGGATGCCTTGGCACTGGGCATCATTGGCGGGCGGCGGCGAACTCCTGCATCACCGCCTCGAGATGAGCCAGAGTCTCCTCCACGCTCAACGGGTGGATCTCGCGGCCGGACTCCATGCCGGCTTCCAGGGCCTGCTTCAGGTGGTGCCCAGCAATCTGCACG
>DASQGF010000117.1:0-3557 GCA_035632755.1 Terriglobales bacterium | reverse complement strand
GGCTGGGCGGTCCGAACGCAGTGGTCTTCGCCGCGCTGGCGATGGCAGGTGCGGCAACCGTCTGGGCCGATGCGCACAACCTGCGCCGGTCGGCAGGCGTGCTGTCGCTGCTGCTGATCACACTTCTGGCCGCCAATCATTCCGGGCGCCTCATTGACATCGTGTACGCCAAGGGCGAGCGCCGAGACCAGCCCTGGATGCTGTTCGCGCGGTGGAATGCTCTCTCGCGCGTCGAGGTGGACCAGATTGACGAGGCTAAGTACATCGTGATCGATGCCGACGCTTCGACGGCCATCATGAACGTCGACCCGCAGAATTGGGGTGAGACCCAATCGCCCGCCGAAGGCGCAGACCGCCTGGGCAGAGGCCAACCGGGCTACAACTGGGAGGAGGACCTAATGTCGGCGGCGCCAGCCATCGCCAATGTGCTGCGGCCGCACGGCGCGTACGCCATCATCGGGCCGGGGGGCGGAGTAGACGTGCTGCGCGCCGTCGCCAACGGCAGCCCCAGCGTCACCGCCATCGAGATCAACCCGCTGATCGCCGATACCATCATGCGTGGCCTGTATGCCGATTACAGCTACCACCTCTACGAGCGGCCGCAGGTGCATATGCACGTCGGCGACGGGCGCTCGTGGATCCGCGGCAGCCGTGACAAGTTCGACGTGGTGCAGATGACGCTGGTGGATACCTGGGCCTCGACCGCCGCCGGTGCCTTCGCGCTCAGTGAGAACAACCTCTACACGGTGGAGGCCTTCCGCGAGTACTTCGATCACCTCAAGCCCGAGGGCTTCATCGCCATCACGCGCTGGGAGTTCCGCCGGCCGCGCGAGGCCTTGCGCGTGGTCTCGCAGGCGATCGAGGCGCTGCAGCAGATGGGGGTAAAGGAAGTCCACAAGTATTTCATCGTGGTTGCCGATGGCCCGCTGGATGAAGACGGCCGTCCCGTTACTGTGCTGGCGAAGAAAACGCCGTTCACCTGGAACGAAGAGCGCGGCGTGCTGCGGCACCTCGATGAGAATCCCGACCTCTATCCGGTGTACACGCCGACGCTATTCGCCAGCCTCACCGGTGACGAACCGTGCGCCGAGCGGTACTCCACGTCCGCCAATCCCGCGCTTACTGCCTGCCCGGAGGAACCCTGGATTAAGGAACTCAGCGTGGAACGCCGCGCCGCTGGCGAAGCCGTGGCTCCCTTCGAGCGGCTTATCCTGTTGCACGAGCGGGCGGCCCTGGGGGACGTGCCCTTCAGCCCGCGGCGGGAGTTCATTCGCAACTATCCGTTCAACATCGCGCCAGTCGGCGACAATGCGCCATTCTTCTTCTTCACATTCAAGACAGGAGACGCGCTGCGCAACGTGTTTCGCGGCACCGGCCGCGGAATGGACTGGAAGAACAATCTCGGAGTGGTGGTGCTGGGGATCGTGCTGGTGATCTCGCTGGCAGCGGTGCTGGCGTTCCTGATCGGGCCGCTGGCTCTGCACGGCGAGGCGCGTGGTCAGCACCTCGTCCCGCTGCTCTATTTCGTCTCCCTCGGTCTCGGTTACATCCTGGTAGAGATTGCGCTTATCCAGCGTTTCGTCCTGTTTCTGGGCCACCCGACCTATGCGCTGACCGTGGTGGTCTTCCTTATGCTGCTGGCGAGCGGCGCCGGCAGCGTGTTCTCCGAGCGTCTGCTGGCCCGGACCGCGCAGATCCGCCCGCTGCTGGCCGTGATCGCGCTATTGGTCGCCGCGTACATCTTCGCTTTGCCGCGCGTGCTGGGCACTCTGGTCGGTCTGCCGTTTCCGGCCAAGCTGGTGATCAGCGGCTTCCTGCTGGCGCCGCTCGGATTCGTGATGGGCATGCCGTTCCCTACCGGCCTGCGGCAGATCGCTGCGGAGACGTTGCAAGCGACGTCTCTACCCCGACCTCATTCGAGCGCAATCGAATGGGCATGGGCGATGAACGCCGCTTCCAGCGTGTTGGGATCGGTGCTGGCCATGGTGGTGGCCATCCAGTTCGGGCTCAGTGCAGCGCTGGCCGGCGGCGCGGCGGCGTACCTGGCCGCCATGCTGCTGACCTTGACTTGGCGCCCGAGTCTCGGCTGACGTTGCGGGGCGCATCTGATATCATTCGGCGCTCGACATTATTATTGTTCCCGGACTCCGGCCAGGACCCGGAGGCCCTTCTGCGTGAACAGGCCAAAGGGATGCTGCGTCTCCGGAGAACGCCTCTGGGGGGAAGGTGCCGACACAGAAAGAGCTGAAATGGTCGGAAATGCGCGTGGGCCTGACGGTGCTGTTTGCCTGCATCGTGATGGCCGTTCTTATTTTTCTCATGAGCAAGACCACCGGCCTGTTCACTCCCAAGCTGATCCTGAAGGCCTACTTCGAGAACGCCAGCGGCCTGCGCGTAGGCGCTCCTGTGCGTCTGGAAGGTGTGGACATTGGCAACGCGACCGCGATCGGCGTCGATCCCTCCCGCCCGCTCACCCCGGTGGTGGTGACCATGAAGGTCGCCACCAAGTACCGCATGGGCCTGCGCAAGGATTCGGTAGCCACCCTCGAGACCGCGGGCGTGCTGGGCGAAACCTTCGTCGACATCAGCAACAAGGAAGCCAAAGGGCCGGAAGCGCAGGACGGCGACGTGCTCAAGACTCGCGAAGAACCCGCCATCCAAGACGTGGTCCGCGCCAGCCAGAGCACGCTGCAGAATGTGGATATCCTGGTGCGGCGCCTAGACCGCATCGTCTCTGCCATCGAGCGTGGCGAGGGCTCCATCGGCAAGGTGATCTACGATCCCACCCTCTACAACAAGCTGAATGCCACGCTCGACGAGGTGCAGCACCTGGTGGGCCAGATCAGCGAGGGCCGGGGCAGCATCGGCAAGCTCATCAACAGTGACGAGCTCTACAACAAGCTCGATGATTCGGTGGACAAGCTCAACAAGCTGGTGGACGAGATCGACCAGGGCAAGGGCACCGTGGGCAAGCTGATGAAGGATCCCAGCCTGTACAACAACGCCAACCAGACCATAGCCAAGGCCAACAAGCTGATGGAGGACGTCAACGCCGGCAAGGGTGCGCTGGGCAAGTTCGCCGCCGATCCGGAGTTCGCCAAGAAGCTCGACGACACCATCGCCAACCTGAAGATCATTTCCGACCGCCTGGCCGCCGGCGAGGGCAGCGCGGGGTTGCTGTTGAAGGACCCTTCGCTCTACACGAATGCCGACCAGATGCTGGTCGAGACGCGGAACCTGGTCAAGGCGGTGCGCGAGAATCCCAAGAAGTACTTGACCATCCACTTCAAGATTTTCTAGCGGGAGATGGCGATTGGTTCTTGAAGGGGCGCGTCTTCAGCCGTGCCGAACCAAGCCTTTCTCATGAATTGTCATCCCGAGGAGGCGCGAGCAAGCTTGCGAGGTGAGCGCGACGAGGGATCCTGGTGTGCAGTCGCGCTTCAAGCCAAGAGCTAAGAGCCAAAAGCCACTGGCTAGGAGCCAGCAGCCGACGCCTGCTCGTGGGCGTGGTAGCTCGAGCGTACCAGCGGGCCGGATTCGACGTGGCGGAAGCCCCG
>DASQGF010000116.1:0-14162 GCA_035632755.1 Terriglobales bacterium | reverse complement strand
GATGGCGACGGTGGCTTGGACGAAGACCCAGCCCCAATTGTGGGCTCCGATGACCGATGAGGCTTTGGCATGGGAGAGAAAAGCACCACTGGAGTCGGTTGTCGGATAGCTGATGTGGAACGGCACCGGCTTACCCGCGCTATCCAGCGCGGGCTGGGGAATACCATCGGCGTTGCGCACGATGGTTTCCGTCTCCTTGCCATCCACCACCGCTTTTTGCGTCGCGAACTCGTAGGTGTAGGCCGCGCCTGAAGTCGAATCGAACTGGAAGGCGACCGACCCCGGGGGATGGTTCATGCGATAGCCAAACGCGATAACCGAGAACACCAGTAACGCGGTAATTTGAATGACGTTAATGGCGATGGCGACGGCTGTGGACCCGGTCACACCCCGGTAGGCGATATAGGCCACCCCGAACGAGAACACAATGCAGACGGCCATCATAAACATCGGGCCGGGGTTGGAGGCGTTCATGAAGTTTGGCCACAGCGTCCCGGCCAAATATCCGCATAGGATCCCCATCACCGCCACCATCACGCCGGGATAAATCCAGTAGTAGAGATGCGAACCCCAACCAACGATGAACTTGGCAAGACGGGCATACCGCCAGGCCTTGTCATGGTTGAGGAAGGACTGTTCTGCAAAGTAGTAGGAACTACCCGGTCCCGGATACAACTTCGACAGTTCCGCGTAACTTACGGCGGTCGCCAGACAGAGAAGCAGGGCGACGAAGATACCCAGCCACATTGCCGGTGCGGTAACGCCCGTGGTCGCCTGGATGTAAAAGGTGAGCCAGAGAAAGGCGCCGGGGGCGATCAGCGCCATGGCATTCATCGTCAGTCCGGTCAAGCCTAGGGTCGGTTTCATCTCAACTGGGGCGTCAGCCGCCATGTGTATTCTCCTTATTGTTTTTCTTGCAGATCTGGTTCGTGAATCCCATGCGCCTGGCAGAACTCCGCTGCCGCTGCCAGCAAAAGCGCCATACCGGCCAGCGTGATCAATGTTCCCACTATGGGTTGGGTCTCCAGGGCCAACAGGCCAGCCAGCAATGCCAAAACGCCGGTCAATAACCCAACTAAGTAAGTCCCTGATCGCCAAGTCACCGTCATCCCACGTTTCCTTTGCAAAAGTTCTTGCACTAACTCTCTACCATGAGCGGCTGCTACTTGGCCGCCTCGTTAGGCTCGAGCACGAACATCATCCCGATGGCCATCGTGTTCTGGCCATTGACGAACGGGTTGGTGGCTTTGCCTTTAGGGAAGAAGGCCTGGTTCGATTCGTCGTGCCGGTACTCAAGCCGAGTGATCAAGTGGGTTGCAATGCGCCGTTCGAGCGTGGCCGTGACCTCCTGGATGTGAGGCCCGTGTCCGTTCGGATCGAAGGGGCCCGTGCCCCCCGGCGGGCACAGCAGCAAGCCGCAACCAGTGGTATATCGGTTAGGATCGTTGTAGTACTCATAGCGGGTCGCGAACGCATACTTCGGATTGAATTGATACTTGATGTATCCCGCTGCGCCCCACCAATCGACCGATTTGTTAGGGTTGGCGAGGTCGAGTGTGGTTCCCTCTACCCGGCCGTAGTCGCCGTTCAACTGAAACGACCACTTGGAGTTCAGGTTGTAGGCGATGACGGTGTCGAACAGGTTGCGCCAGTGGCTTCCATCAACTTGAGTCGCTCCCGGTCCGCCCATCCAGTTCTCGGTGAAGGTCAGTTTCTTGGTCGCGGTCCAGACGAAGGTCAAACCGCCCGTCTTGCCGCTATTGAAATAACCGGTGCTGGGGTCGTGAACTACGTCATTCCAGCCATTCACCACGTAGCCGGTCATCGAGAACTTAGGGTTGAAGGTGTATTGGGCCTGTATTCCATAGTGGTAGAACGGGATGGCATAGTTGAACAGCAGGCTGCGCGAGTAGTTCCAGTTAGCGTTGCTTTCAATGACCTCGGCGCCGTTGGGAGTCACGAACTTGCCCACATTGATCTGCAGGCCTTTGCCGACAGGGGCAAGATAAGAGAAGTAGGCTTCCTTGAGATACCGCAGGAAGGACGGGTCACCGCCGCTGAGCACGTTGACCTGCTCCATGGCGTCGCCAAAGCCGAATATCGCCTTATACCCGAGGCGGTTATCCGCGTCGGGAGTTTTCACGAGGCCGAGCTCAATCAGATTGAGCGCAAATTGGTTGTTGCGCGAATCGAACAGCCGCAAACTTGTGAAGTTCCCGGAGGGGGCACTTAGAGACGTGGTTCCCAGCTCCGGCTTGTTGAAGTTGTAACCGTAGTAGCCATCCACCAGACCGACCACGGTGGCGCCGCCCAATACGCTGGCCAGGCCCGCCAAAGGATCGGGCTTCTGCGCCGCGGGTGCGGCAGCGGGTGTAGCAGCGGACGCGGGTGGGTTGTCTGAGCCATCCGTGGGCGTATAAACCGCCGGCCTTAGAGTTGCAGTGCCGCTCGGCGCGGCCTTGACCGCCCGTAGCTCGCCCCGCAGAAGCTCCACTTCCTTCTCGAGCTCCGCCATGCGCTGCATGACGGCGGCGGCATCTATCTGAGCCGGCACGGCCGGATTACTGGTTTCTGCTGAGAGTCGCACCGGGGAACTCGGCGGAGTTGCCTCCGTCTGGGCTCTCGATGCGAGCGGTGCGGCTATCCCGACTGCCAGAGCAACGATGATTGCACAGACCCGACCAACACTCTTCATTTGGCTGCTCACCCTCCTGAGCCGCGATCAACAAGTCGAGCAAAAACGTGTGCGGCTCTCCGGGGTGAAACGTAAGTTGCGCAACTCATCGCCGTCCAATACATTTTTTTTCTGGCAGTCATCAGAGATACTTTCAAAACTTAAATCTATCGCCGGCAAAAAATAAATCTATCGCCGTCGCGGAGGTTTTGAGGTGGCGGGAGCGCACTCTGACCTCATCGCAAGGGTTGGGATAAAACGACGCCCTTCGTTGTGTTCCGAACCGATGCACCTGAAAACTCATGCATTAGCCGGACAGGACAGAGCTGGAGTCGTGCCCGGATGCCGCGCTGCCGGGAAGCGATCCGGCCACGAAGGTTGGCGCCCGCATCATCCAGAAGAACGCAATGAGGGGGCTGACAGCCGGTGGAACATCCGGCGGAATATCGATTTTAGGCATTGGAAAAACGAAGCCTTCTTTGGCCATCGCGGCGGTCAAAGAGACGCCCCGGAGGAATTGGTGGAGGAGGCGGTTCCACAGAAGAAGCAAGGTAAGCCCGGACTCTGCGCGGGGCTGCGCGCCGAAACCCTGCGCTAAGCCGAGGGTCTGGCAGGCAAGTTGGTGCCCGGGGTCGGAATCGAACCGACACGCCCCTTTCGGGGCCCGGGATTTTAAGTTGAGGCGCTTAGCGGGCGTGAGCGCAGCGGGGTCCCCATTGCGCGCTGGGTTTGCGCGCGATGGGGGGCGAGCGGGCGCCCGCTGCCGAAATCCCGAGCAGGGCGAGGGATCTAAAGAGACGGTTGGTGCCCGGGGAGGGAATCGAACCCTCACGGAGCTTTACCCCTCGGGATTTTAATTCAGGGGGCGATTTTTCTTGCCCTCTGCTTGGCCCTTTGTTTCCTATTGTTTGCATCGCTTAGCACGCTGCGCCGCGCGGCCAAGACCTACCAAGGGGTACGGCGACATGCCCCGTCAGCCCCGCAACGGCCCCGCGCGCGGGTCGAACAAACGGCCCGGCCGCGCTGGGCATATTCTCTGTATGTTGCGCGGAAGGTGGCCATTGTCGCCCCGACGGCCATGACCAGAAGGCCAGCAGCAGGTGACACACGAAACGACAGGCTTCAAGACTTTCTTGGAATTATAAGGAACGTGGATAACTAAAGGGCTCGGTTCAAATCCACATCAATGCCCGCAGCTTTGAGCTCTCTCGCGAGCTTCATCTGCCACGAATCGCTTGCGTCGTAAGGAACAAACAACACACCGTGAATGTCGGACGGCAGTTCCACGTCGCCCATGTAGAGAGCGCAGACTCGTCCCCGACCGAGCTTTCCGATAAAGTAGCCCAATTCTAGGATCACATTTTGGCGTGCTCTGGGTTTGAGTTTGTCCGGAGGCGCAGAGATGAGCCCACCCACGTCATCCGGCGTTAAGAGCACGACCGCGTATCCCACACTGGAGTGTGCTTCAAACTTCTCAATGACCGTGCGTCCCATATTTGCCTGCTCATGCAGGATTATGGGCTTTAGGTCCAATTTTTCTAGGAACCGGGCAACCGTTTGCTTGACTGCGTCGTTATGTCCGTGGACAACGAAGACGGTGCGTGAGGTCTCCGGATCTGGACTCGGAGTGATCTGAGGGACAGACACATCTTCCTTCAGCAGCGGCAACCTCTTCTCTATCGACTCAAGCCTTCTGACATACTCCGCGATTTGGTTTTGTTCCTTGCGCCACCGTTCGGGCACCGGCTCTCCCGCGTAGAAGACACGGCCCATGAATTTGGAAAACTCATCGGCGTACTCAGTCGATGTAAATAGCTGCTTCAGCAACGTATTAGTGTAGTCCCTCCAAGTCCGCACATCGTGTTCCAACTTTCGCAATGAACCCTCGTCCCACGTCCGTTGACGCTGCTGCAACTCTTCGCCCTCTGTGATCTGCCTTCTTATTTTTTCTTCAGCTTCTTGGCGGGGGACGGCGAGCAGGGCGGGACGCTTCGGTTCCTCAGGTTTGTCAGTCCTTGACCCACGACGGGGCGGCATGCGCGTGCCCTCTAACTGACCTGCATTTTATCCCAGGGGTGCCGCGCTTGTTAGGAAAACCGTGGGGAGCCGGGACGACGATGAACCGGCCCCACCGCTGCGGCCCGGCGCACCTGCGGGCGGAAGAAGCCTCCAGATCGCTTCCAGTTAAGTGGTGCCCGGGGAGGGAGTCGAACCCTCACGGAGCTTTCGCCCCTCGGGATTTTAAGTCCCGTGCGTCTGCCAGTTTCGCCACCCGGGCGGTCTTTAAATAATCAGACCCTTAAACGGCTACCGAGTAGTTTACCTAAGTCCAGGCGGTTGAGGTACAGTCGCTTGGCTTCGTTGCACCGTCGACGTCTGACGCGAGGGCCGGGTGCTACAATGCTGGCCTTCTTCCAGGACAGGCCATGCTTGAATACACCATCCGGCAGAGCGGCGACGTCACCCTCGTCGACTTGAAGGGACCCATTACCCTCGGCGAGGCGCTGGCGCATGGTCTGGAAAGCGGCACGGAGAGCCCGCGGCCGGTCGTGATCGGAGAGATTATTCGCCAACTGCTCCGGCAGGGGCGGCGCAAGATCCTGCTCAACCTGACGGACGTCACCTACATCGACAGTTCCGGCATCGGAGAACTGGTGGGGGCCTTCACCAGCGTGCAGCGGCATGGCGGCCAGCTCAAGCTGTTGAATCCGCTGGTGAGGGTTGTCGATGTTCTGCGGCTCACTCGCCTCGACCACCTGTTCCCAGTGGAGAGTGACGAGGGCGCCGCGATCCAGTCGTTCGCGAAATCCGTGGCATCGGGATGACGTTCAACCCGCCCCGAACGCTTCCTTGCTGCCGCGAAGGACGCTTACCGGACAGAGGCTGCTCGGGCGACCACGCTGGTGTGGCACGCCTCGCACATCACTTTGCCCTCGATATCGTTCAGGTGCCGCTGGACCTCGAGCGCGGCCGGACCTTTGCCGGCGTTCGATTCCTGCCGCTCGGCGAACTTGAGCAGCGCCTTCAGCAGTTGCACTTGCCGGTACAACTGTTCGCGTGCCGCTGGCTCGGCCGGCTCCAGCTTGGCGGCGTCGGCCTGGGCCTGTCCCACGCGCGCCCGCAGCGAGTCGAGTTCGACCTTGTTGGCGAGATAGAGGTCCAGCGGCACCACGCGGATCTCCGCCCGCCGCCACATGCGTTCACCCACGCCGGCCTGGTGAGCCGGCAGCATCTGGTTCGACCTGGGAGTGCAGCGGTCGATCGACGCTGGGGCCGAAAGGGTTTGGGCCAGCACCAGGGCGCCTCCCACACAAATCACAAGCAGGAAGGCCACATTACGCATACACACCTCCCGGGTGACTGCTTGTCTCGGCTGATTCTGTACTCGGACCCGACCTCGCCAATAGGACGGAGCGCACGCCTGGCTGTGACGGCACGGCGGGAGCGGCAAGCGGCAGCAGCGTATTTTCGCGTTGAGAATCGCCGGATGGGGCGCGAGAATCATCTTAAGAGCAGATGGACCACAAACACCATCCGCGCCGGATGATCACCCGCGAGATTGTCCACGTGGCGCTCGACACCCTCCGCCACCACAAGGTGCGCTTTACTCTGACCGCTCTTGGCATGGTGATCGGCACCGCTTCCCTGATCCTGGTGGTCACCATCGGCCTGACGGGGAAGCAGTACGTCCTCGACCAGATCCAGGCGATCGGCGCCAACATGATCTACGCCCTCTACGAGGGCGGGGGCAACACCACCGCGCTCCAGGATTACCTGACCGTGGACGACATGTACGCCGTGCAGCAGCAGGTGCCCGGAGTGGTAGCGGCCTCGCCCATGGTCACGCTGCACGAGCGCATCCCCACTCGTGGCGGCAAAGAGCAGGACGTGTTGGTGCTGGGGGTGGGTCCGCAATACCCACAGATCCGCAAGCTCGGAGTGCTGGCTGGGCGCTTCTTCGACGAACTCGATGTCCAGGCGCACGGCAAGGTGGCTACCCTGACCGAGCATCTCGCCCGGCGGCTTTACGGCAGCCAGGACGCCGCCATCGGCCAGACGCTGCGCTTCAGCGGATTGCCCATCACCGTGATCGGCACCTTCAAGGAACGGGTGGAAACCTTCGGCCAGTCCGAGGTAGCGGGCGACACCATTGTGATCCCCTACCGCGTGAGCCGGTACTTCATTTCCGGCAACATGGTCAACCAGCTTTTCTTCTCCACAGCCGATCCGGCCGAGGTCCAGCCGGCGACCGCAGCTATCAGGAATATCCTCCGGGCGCGCCACCGGCCGGAATCGGTGTACCGGATAGAGAACCTCACGCAGTTGCTCAGCGTCGCGAACAAAGCCGCCAACGCCCTGACTATGGTGCTGCTGCTGGTCGCCCTGGTCACGCTGCTGGTCAGCGGCGTCGGCATCATGAACATCATGCTGGCTACGGTGAGCGCCCGCACGGAGGAGATAGGCATCCGCAAGGCCGTGGGCGCCACCGCGGGTGAAATCAAGTTCCAGTTCCTGGCCGAGGCCGTACTCATCTCGCTGATCGGAGGCGTCATCGGCATCGGGGTGGGGCTGGCCCTGCCTTTTTCCGTGCGCTTCTTCACCGACTACAACATTCCCATCTCGGGGATCTCGGTGGTCGTCGCCATCGGCGTGTCGTCGCTGGTGGGGATCCTGTTCGGCACGGTGCCGGCCACGCGCGCCGCGCAGATGGACCCCATCACCAGCCTGCGTTACGAATAGCGGGTATGGTGGGTTCCCTCCATGTTGAAAGCCCTGCCTCCGCAGTGTAATTTGGGTTAAGGAAAGGGAGACCGCAAGGATGGCTGTACGCCCGACAGAGCCCGATTTATCGGCACTGAAGATCGACGAGCACGCTCGCTCCCGGAGCGGCAGCAAGTGGCTGCGCTGGTTCGCCGCCGCAGTGGGCGTGTGCTTCCTCGTGTTCGCGCTCGGCTTCGTCCTCATCGGGAAGGCTCCCAGCGTGCAACTTGCCACCGCCCACGGCACGAGCGGTGACACGCGTGTCGCACTGCTCAATGCCAGCGGATACGTGACGCCGAGGCGCCGGGCCACGGTCGCCGCCAAGATCACCGGCCGCGTCATCAAGATGAACGCCGAAGAAGGCATGCAGGTGCAGGAAAGCCAGGTGCTGGCGGTGCTGGATGAGTCCGACGCGCGCACGCGCCTGATTTCCGCTCAGGCGGACCGCGACGCAACTTCCGCTGCGCTCGCCGACCTGCAAGTGAATCTTGCCAACGCCGAGCGTGAACTGCATCGCACCCAGGAACTGGAGAAGGCTGGCGTAAGCAGCCCGCAGGCTTTGGACTTGGCGCGAACCACGGCTGACAGTTATCGCGCGCGTATCAAGCTCGCCGATGAACAGGTGCTGGCGGCGGATGCGCGCATCAAGGTGGCGCAGCAGGACCTGGACAACTGCGTCGTGCGCGCGCCTTTCGCCGGCATCGTCGTCTCCAAGGATGCGCAGGTGGGCGAGATGGTCTCGCCAGTATCCGCGGGTGGCGGCTTCACGCGCACCGGCATCGCCACGGTCGTGGACATGAATTCCATAGAGGTCGAAGTGGACGTGAACGAGTCCTACATCGCCCGCGTCCAGCCGGGGCAGCCGGTTACGTCGGTGCTCGACGCCTATCCCGACTGGAAGATTCCCTCGCACGTTCGCACCGTGATTCCCACCGCCGACCGGCAGAAGGCGACCGTGAAGGTGAGAATCTCGTTCGACAAGCTCGACCCGCGCATCTTGCCCGACATGGGAGTGAAAGTCACGTTCCTCGGCGAGGAGACGGGTGCGGCGAAAGCCGCGGCAAGGGTGCTGGTGCCGCACGATGCCGTCCGCCAGGAAAACGGCCAGCCGGTGGTGTTCCTCTACCGTGACGGCAAAGTGGAACGCCGCGCGGTGCGCGTTGGCGCGACCCAGGGCAACGACGTGGAGATCATCGTCGGGGTGGCGGATGGCGATCGCCTGGTGGTCGGCGCCGAGCCGCTGAAGGACGGCCAGCGCGTGGATGTGAAGCAGTGAGCGTAGGCAAAGCTCAGGCGCGACGCAGTCACGCCCGGACGGGCGGGGGCACCCGTCCCCACGTGAGCATCGGCAGCGTAATCGTGTTGTAACAACCCGTAAGTAGAATCGTCCTTTTCATTAAGACATCCATATTGCAGCGACAATACAGAGGACATCCGAGGACATCCATGGTCAGAGTCGATGGTCGCGGCGACGGCAGCAGCCTGGTCCGGGTGCGCGGTCTGGACAAGAAGTACCAGCGCGGCAGCGAGGAGATCCACGTTCTGCAGGGGCTGAACCTCGACGTGGACGCCGGCGACTTTGTCGCCTTCATGGGCCCCAGCGGCTCCGGCAAGACCACGCTGCTCAACTTGCTGGGCGGCATTGATCTGCCTTCCGCCGGCAGCATCACCGTGGCCGGCGATGAGATCACGCACATGTCGGCCAGCAAGCTCACGGCCTGGCGCGCCCGCCACGTCGGATTCATCTTCCAGATGTATAACCTGATTCCCGTGCTCACTGCCTTTCAGAACGTGGAGCTGCCGCTGCTCTTGACCAAGCTCTCAACCGTGGAGCGCCGCAAGCATGTGGAGACCGCGCTCGGGATCGTCGGGCTGACCGACCGCGTGAACCACTACCCGCGCCAGCTATCAGGTGGACAGGAGCAGCGCGTGGGCATCGCGCGCGCCATCGTCGCCGATCCCACGTTTTTGCTCTGCGACGAGCCCACCGGCGACCTCGACCGCAAAAGCGCCGACGAGGTCATGGACCTGCTCTCGCGCCTCGTGCGCGAGCACCACAAGACCGTGCTGCTGGTGACGCACGATCCAGTGGCCGCGCAGCGGGCGCAAACGGTTCTGCACCTGGAGAAGGGCGTGCTGGTCGAAGGCCGGGCGGCGGAGGTCCGATGAAATACCGCCACCTCATCTTCGCCAACCTTTTCCGCAAGAAGATTAGCACCACGCTGACCCTGGGCTCGTTCGCGGTGGCGCTGTTCCTGTTCGGATTGCTGGCGGTGGTCCGCGGCGCCTTCAACCAGGGACTGGAGGTCGCAGGCTCCAACCGCCTTGTCGTCGTCAACAAGGTCTCGATCATCCAGCCGCTGCCTATCTCGTACATAGACAAGATCGCGCGCATCCCCGGCGTCACGCTGGTGACGCACGCCAACTGGTTTGGCGGCGTGTACCAGGACGAACGCAACTTCTTCCCGCAGTTCGCCATTGAGGACCAGACCTACCGCCAGATGTTCCCTGAGTTCATCGTGCCGGACGATCAGTGGAACGCCTTCATCGCCGACCGCGAAGGCGCCATCGTCGGCGAAGACCTGGTCAAGCGTTTTCGCTGGAAGGTCGGGGACCGCGTCCCCATCAAAGGCACGATTTTCCCCGGCACCTGGGAGTTCAACATCCGCGGCATCTACCGCGGCAGCCGGCCGCAGGACGACACTACCCAGTTCTGGTTCCGTTACAAGTATCTCGAGGAGCGTGAGAACCCTTACTGGAAGGGCCTGATCGGCTGGTATACGGTCCGTATCGACAATCCTGACAACGCTACCCGGGTAGCCGGAGCGATCGACGACATGTTCGCCAACTCCCCCTGGGAGACCAAGACCGAGACCGAGAAAGCCTTCGCCGCCGGCTTCGTCAAGCAGGCTGGCAACATCGAGTTCCTGCTGCTCAGCATCGGCAGCGTGGTCTTCTTCACGCTTCTGCTGGTGACCGGCAACACCATGGCCATCGCCGTCCGCGAGCGCATGCGCGAGCTGGCGGTGCTGAAGGCGGTCGGCTTCTCCGACGCTTTCGTGCTCGCGCTCGTCCTGGGCGAATCGCTCTTCCTCGCCGCCATCGGTGGCGGTCTCGGCCTCGCACTATGCAAGCTCTTCACCCTGCGCGGCGACCCTACCGGCGGCCTGCTGCCCTATTTCTATCTCGCGCCGCCGGCGGTGATGTTGGGATTGCTCAGCGCCCTGGCCGTGGGCCTGGCTGCGGGAATCCTGCCCGCCTGGTCCGCCATGCGGCTGCGGGTTGTGGACGCGCTGCGGAGGGTATGACATGGCCATCCCGCTCGCCTACAACGTTCGCAGCCTGCGCGTCCGATGGACCTCCACCGTGGTGGCAGTTCTGGGCATTACCGGAACGGTGGGCGTGTTCGTGGCCATGCTGGCCCTGGCCAAGGGATTCAGGGCGACGCTGGTCTCGTCGGGGTCGCCGCGCAATGCCATCATCCGCCGCGCCGGGGCAACGTCGGAAATGGAGAGCGCCGTCACCACTGACCAGGTCCACGTCATCGAGGACATGCCCGGCGTCGCCCGCAAAGGCTCGGAACCGCTGGTCAGCCCGGAAAGCGTGGTGGTCGCCGCCTTCCCGCTGAAGGCCACCGGCACCGACGCCAATGTGCAGGTGCGCGGCGTCTCGCCCCGGGTGCTGGACGTTCGCGACCAGGTCAAGATCGTCTCCGGACGCTTCTTCAGCCCCGGCCTCGACGAACTCGTCGTGGGACGCAACGTCGCCCGCACCTACTCCGGCTTCGACCTGGGCAGCACCGTCAAGTTCGGAGGCGGGACGTGGACCGTCGTCGGCATCTTCGACGCCGGCGGCAGCGCCTTCGACTCCGAACTTTGGGCCGACGCGCAGGTGGTCAAGCAGGTCTACAAGCGGCCACTCGACCTCTATCAGTCCGTCACTGCGCGCCTCACCTCAGCGGATGCCTACCCAGCATTCAAAGACGCCATCACCTCCGACCCGCGCGTCACGCTCCAGGTGGATCGCGAGATCGAGTACTACGAGAAGCAATCCCGCGCTTTCACACGCCTGGTGACGTTCCTCGGCGTGCTGGTCGGCGGGGTGATGAGCGTGGGCGCCATCATCGCCGCGCTCAACACCATGTACTCGGCCGTGGCCGAGCGCGCCCGCGAGATCGCTACCATGCGTGCCGTCGGCTTCGGTGCCGGCGCCGTCGTGACCTCGTTCACCTTCGAGGCGCTGTGCATCGCCTTCATCGGCGGACTGCTGGGATGTATTGCGGTTTTGCCGCTCAATGGCCTGACCACCGGCACCATGAACTGGCAGACCTTCTCCCACCTGGCATTCGCCTTTCGCGTGACCCCTGCGCTGTTGGTGGGAGGAGTGATCTTCGCGCTGGCCATGGGGATTGTCGGCGGCGTTCCGCCGGCCATCCGCGCTGCTCGCGCCCGCATCGCGGTGGCATTGCGGGAGCTATGAGTGTTAGCTGGCCGCGCTACAAAATGCGCTGCGGAGCCGCTCGCGGCGAAAGTCAAGGCTCCTGCACGGCGGCCCGATCCACCGATTCCCCAATCCACTTCAGGTAATCTTCGCTCCCGGCCTCGATGGGCAGCAGGATGCACTCCGGCAGTTCGTAGGAGTGCAGCTCTCGAATGGCGTCGCGCACCCGCGGGAACGCCTCGGCCGTGGTCTTGATGATCAGGAGATACTCGGGCGCGCTTTCTACCGCGCCCTTCCAGCGATACACGGAATGGATTGGCCCCACGACGTTGACGCAGGCGGCCAGGCGGCGCTCGACCAGCGCGTGTGCGATCTTGCGCGATTCTTCTTCCGATCCAGCGGTGCTCAGGACGATTCGCTTATCCGTCATTTACAATGCCGTGGCTGCAACGCGCTGGAATTCTATATGACAACGGCCATCAAGTTCGGCACTTCGGGCTGGCGGGCGGTCATTGCCGAAGAGTTCACCTTTGCCAATGTGCGCCGAGCGGTCGCCGGCATCGCGCGCTATGTGGTTTCCGAGAAGCCGCGCGGGGCGCGCGTGGTCGTGGGCCGCGATCCACGCTTCCTGGGCGAAACGCTGGTCTCGATGGCGGCCGAAATCCTAGCGTCGCACGGCATCACGCCGCTGGTGATCGCCGAGCCCGCGCCCACTCCGGCCATCTCCTACGAAGTGATCCGCTCGCAGTCGGACGGCGCCATCAACTTCACCGCCTCCCACAATCCTGCCGAATACAACGGCATCAAGTTCTCCACCCCGGACGGCGCCCCGGCGCTGCCCGAAGTCACCGACCGTATCGAGGCGGAGATCGCGCGGCTCGACGGCCAGCCGCCCGCAGTCGAAGGCGCCCAACCCGTCAGCATCGAAGTGCACGCCCCCTACCTGGCGCGTCTCCGCGAGCTGGTGGACCTGGAAGCTATCCGCAAGGCCGGGTTGCGGATCGGTTTCGATCCGCTGTGGGGGGCGGCACGCGGGTATCCCGACTCGCTGCTGCGCGACGCTGGCCTGGAAGTGTGGACTGTCCACGACTACCGCGACGTGCTCTTTGGCGGACACGCGCCGGAGCCCGACGACCATCTGCTTTCCGATCTGCGCCGCAAAATGGCCGAGACCAATTCGAACATCGGGATGGCCACCGACGGCGACGCCGACCGCTTCGGGATCCTGGACGAAGACGGTTCCTTCCTCCAACCCAACTACCTCATCGCCCTGCTGTTCGACTACCTGGTCGAAACCCGCGGCTGGAAGAACGGTGTGGCCAAATCGGTCGCCACTACGAACCTCATCAACGCTTTGGCGCGGCATCACGGCATCGAGCTGCACGAGACGCCAGTGGGCTTCAAGTACATCGGCGAGCTCATCAAACTGGACAAGATCGCGATCGGCGGGGAAGAGAGCGCGGGGCTGTCCATCCGCGGCCATGTCCCGGAAAAGGACGGCATCATTGCGGGATTGCTCGCGGCCGAGATGGTGGCGCGCCGCCACAAGCCGTTGCGCGAACAATTACAGATCCTATTTGGCAAAGTTGGTTCCTTTTACCCGCTGCGCGAGAACTTCCGCTTGACGCCGGAAGTGAAAGAGAAGTTCACTAACAAGTTGCGGGCGGAGCCGCGCGAGTTTGCCGGACGCAAAGTTGCCGGCGTGGTGCGCACCGACGGGATGAAGCTCTTGTTCGAGGACGGCTCGTGGGTGTGTTACCGGCTCTCGGGTACCGAACCGGTAGTGCGGGTCTATACGGAGGCGCGTTCCCGCGACGATTTGGCAAAACTCAGCGGTCAGGCCAAAGACTGGATCTTCCACTGATGCTGGACTGGGAGTCGCTGGCGGACTTCATCGCGCAACATCAACTCCTGCTGTGCGCGGCAGAGTGGCTCTTTGCGGCGCGTCGCAAGCTGGCCACCGCAGGCATGTCGCTGCTGGTGGTGATGCTGGCTTATCACGTGGTCTTCGGGGCCAACGGCATGGTGGCTTACCGGCACAAGCGCGCCGACAATCAGCGGCTCCAGCAGGACATCCTCCGTGTGCAGCAGGAGAACGACCGCATCTCCCAGCGGGTCCGCGAGCTCAAGAGCGATCCTCGAGCCATCGAGCGCGAGGCCCGCGAGCAGCTCAAGTATGCGCGTCCCGGCGAAGTGGTCTACATCTCTCCCGAAGCACGGTTGCAGAGTTCCACCGCGACTGCCCAGAAGCGCTGAATTCCGTTCTCGTTACAAATTGATTACAACC
>DASQGF010000115.1:0-12371 GCA_035632755.1 Terriglobales bacterium | reverse complement strand
CGCGACCGTCTCCCGCCCTGGAGAAGGCGGGCGGGAGCCCTCGGTCGCTCAGGATGACATCGGGTTTGCAATCAGTGGGCAGAGCCTACCAACACCGGCTCTACTTCATACATCGGGAACCATGAAGTCGCGCCCTTCAGCCGCTCGTTGACGTTGTTGATGTTCTTCACGCCCTGGTCCTGGAGCCAGCTACGGAATGCCGGCGGTCCGTCCTTGGCGAACAGCGGGATGCCGTCCTTCCAGGTGGCGCGGCCGCAGAGCACGCCGTTGAACTTCACCCCCGCTTCGGCGGCGAGTTCGAGCGACTCGGTGAACTCGGCGTTGGAGACACCGGCCGACAGATAGATGAACGGCTTGGTGGCCACGGCGGCGGCGTCTCGGAAGAACTGCATGGCTTCTTTCTTGCTGTAGGCTGGCGGCCCGGCGTAGGTCTTGGCGCCCTCGACGAACTTCATGTTCACCGGCACTTCGACTTTCATCACGTCCACGCCGTAGCGGTCCTTGGTGAACTCCGCCATGCTGGCCTTGACGATCTGCGGCTTCTTCTTGGCGTAGTCGAAGCCCTTCTCGTCGAGACCTTCTTCGTAACCGACTAACTCGAGGAAGAACGGGATATCGTTGGCGCGGCACTCGTCGCCGATGCGCTCCGCCCAGGCGTGCTTCTGGTCGTTGATCTCCTTGGGATCGAAGGGCGTGTAGTAGAGCAGGATCTTGACGCAGTCGGCGCCGGCTTCCTTCAGACGGCGTACCGACCAGAGGTCGAGCAGGTCGGGCAGGCGGCCGGGGCCGGTCTTGTCGTAGCCGGTCTTTTCGTAGGCGAGCAGCAGGCCGGCGTTCTTGGCGCGCCGCTTGGAGGCGGGCAGGCCCCACTCGGGATCGAGCAGGATGGCGCTGGCGTGCGGGGTGAGCACTTCCG
This sequence comes from Terriglobales bacterium, assembly GCA_035632755.1. Lineage (GTDB taxonomy): Bacteria > Acidobacteriota > Terriglobia > Terriglobales > Acidobacteriaceae > JAHFUA01. The sequence continues at coordinate 11,455 of DASQGF010000115.1, read as the reverse complement.
TCACCAGCGACTTGAATTCTTCCAGACCGGCGTCGGTGGCGTGCTGGCCGAGGGCTTTCTTCAGCGAACCGCGCTGGTCCATGGCGGCGGCGCCGATGACGCCCTTCGGGGTGGACACGGCCTTCAGTCCTTTCAGTTTTCCAGGCGTAAGCTTCACGGGATTCCTCCTCTATGATTTCGCGCGGGCAGCGCTATGACGGGCGGTAAGGGCCGGGACTCGCAAAACCGCGGGTTATTCTAACACCGGCGCGCCGTGGCGAGCGGTGACGGCGCGTCACTGCCGCAGCAGCAGCGTTCCCAGGATGGCACGTTGCCGGGCGATGAGCGATTCCACGCCACGCTTGGCGAGCTCGGTCATGCGGTGGAGCTGCTCTTCGTCGAAGGCCCGCTGCTCGGCGGTGGCCTGGATCTCGACGATCTTCTTGCCGCCGGTCATGACGAAGTTCAGGTCCACCTCGGCACGCGAGTCTTCCTCGTAGTTAAGGTCGAGCAGGATCTCTCCGTCCACAATGCCCACGCTGGTGGCCGCTACGAAGTCGCGGATGGGCGCAGCGGTCAGCGTGCCGGCCTCCACGAGCTTCTGCATCGCCAGACCCATGGCGACGAACGACCCGGTGATGGAAGCGGTGCGGGTGCCGCCGTCGGCCTGGATCACGTCGCAATCCATCCAGATGGTGCGCTCGCCCAGGCGCGCGAGATCAGTGACCGCCCGCAGCGCGCGCCCGATCAGCCGCTGAATCTCGTGGGTGCGGCCGCCGATGCGTCCGCGGGCGGCTTCGCGCGGCGTGCGCGTCAGCGTGGAACGCGGCAGCATGCCGTACTCGCTGGTGATCCATCCCTTGCCGGAGTTGCGCATCCAGGAAGGGACAGCTTCCTCCACCGACGCGGTGCAGATTACCCGCGTGTTGCCGACCTCGATCAACGCCGAACCTTCAGCGGTCGAGATGAAGTCCGGGACGATGTTGACCGGCCGCAGCTGGTCGGGAGCGCGATTGTCGGAGCGGAAGAACATGACTGCGTCGTCGGTCGTCGGTCGTTGGTCGTCGGCCGGCGAGATTGTGGTTCAAAATTAGCAATCGAAAGTAAATCAATTCTTGGCGCGTGTCCAACAAAGCCGGTTTGTAGTGACGCGCGTTTCGCTTCGGCCGAGAGCCGACGACCGAGAGCCGACGACCGACGCCTACCCGCCCATGTCCACGTGCTGAACGTCCTCGAGCGCGTACCCCATGAAGCGCTCGCCCAGGCTGCGGAATTTCTCCACCGAGTCGGTGGCGAAGAATTTCATGCGTGTGGGCTTGCGGCGCTCAGCGCCTTCGGAGGTCTTGGGCGGGGCGATGCGCAGGCTGTCGGCGACACAGCGGGCGGTCGCTTCCGCAGAGTCCACGATCTCCACCCGCCAGGGGGCGACGCTGCGCAGCAGAGGCTTGATTAACGGGTAATGAGTGCAGCCGAGCACGAGCACATCGGGGCCGGTCTCGAAATCGTGGAAGACGTCGTCGAGATAAACGTGGGCGACCTGCTGGGTGACGGGATGCTCCACCCAGCCTTCCTCGATCAGCGGCACGAACAGCGGGCAGGCCTTCTCGCAAACCTGCACGCCGCGTTTCTCCAACGCCCGCAGGTAGGCGTGGCTCTTGATGGTGGCTTCAGTTCCGATCACCAGCACTTTGTTGCGGCGGGTGGCAGCGGCGGCTGATTCTGCGCCCGGCTCGACCACCCCGACCACCCCGACGTTAGCGTTATCGGTGATCGCGTCCAACGCCAGAGCGCTCGCCGTGTTGCAGGCGATCACCAGCAACTCCGCGCCGTGCTCCTCCAGGAACTTCGTTGCTGAGACCGCGTACTTGGCGACGGTTTCTGGTGACTTCGATCCGTAGGGCAGGCGCGCGGTGTCACCGAAATAGATGTAATCGGCGTCGGGGATCCGCGCCACCAGCTCGCGCAGCACGGTCAGGCCGCCTACGCCGGAATCGAATACGCCGATGGTCACTCGCCTCATCGCAGTTGCTGGAGCAGTTGTTCCACCGTAACTACATCATAAAAGCACTCGAGATCGGCGTGCCCCGCCAGGGTCTCGCGTTCTTTGCCGTCAACCAGGATCTTCACCCGGCTGACGCCGGGAAGGTTTGCGGTCAGAGTCTTCACCAGCGACGCGACGGTGAGCGTCTCGACGAAAACACCCGAGCGATGCCCCTCGGCAAAGGCCGGGGTGGTATCCACCACGGCCGTGTTCCCGTTTACCAGGAAAACATCCTTCACGTCGGCGCCCGCCGGCAGTTCGTGCGACGACGGGCGCTTCACGTATTCGCCGAGCAACGCGTGCAGGATCTCGCGGCCCCGCTGCGCAGGATCGGCGGGAAGCGCGATGGAGGCCTCCTGCGCGCGCACCACACCGGGATCATCGTAAGCCAGGTAGAAGGTCACACGCGCGGCCGGCCCGGCGACAGGCGCCGAGATGGGGCGCGAGTCAGGCACATTCTGGGCGCGCTCCCGCTCGTTGCCGCGCAGGATGTGAAGATACACCCCCATGGCCACGACTGCCGCCAGCAACAGCCCAGTGGAGATGGTGAGGGCGCGGGTCATCGCTCGGCCTCCACCCGCGACCGGCCGACCACGATGGCCTCGGCGACGGCGGCCGCAATGCGCTGCTGGTACACCCCCGCGTTGACGCTGTCCACGTCGGCCCCGGAAGGCGCGACTTCGATGGCGATGGCAGCCGCGGCTACGTTGTTCAGCGGCTTCACCGGCGCGGAGGGTCCCGTGCTGGGGACCTCGTGCTTGCTGAGCTCGGCTTTCACGATGCCGGCCAGGGCGCGGCTGGTGAGCACGTACCCGGCCTGGGCCGTGTCCCAGGGCACGAAGCCGCCGGGCTTGCTGGTCGCCGAGTTGATCATCGCCGTGTACACGCGCACTCCGCGTCCCTGCGATGCGGCATGCAGGCTGACGAAGACTGCGACCCGCGCGGCATCGGCCATGGCGGCGCGCTGCTCAACCGGGACGGTGACATCGGCGTCGCGGGACATCACCGCGCTGATGCCGTGGCTCTGGAGTTCGCTCCGCAAGCGGCGCGCGAAGGCCAGCGTGACTCCCTTTTCCTCCAGCGTCTCGCTCAGCAGCGCCCCACGATCGTCCCCGCCGTGCCCGGCATCGAGCATGACCACGAACGGTGGCTTGGCAGTCAGCAATTGCACGGTGGGAGGCGGAGGCACAGTGACCGCCACAGGCGTGGTCTCCGGCGCAGCAGCCGGGGGCGCACTCTGCGCCTGGCTGGGCGCAGGCACGATATCGATCGTCCTACCGCCGGCGGCGAACACCGCCAGTAGCGGCACCTTTCCTTGTACTGCCAGCTCCGCCCGGCCGTTGTTTTCCGAAAACGTGATTGACGAGACCAGCGGGTTTTCCAGCCTGAGGATATAAGCGTTCGAAACCACCGGGTCGCGCGTGAATGTCATCTTAAGCTTGCCGGGTTCGGTGCTGATCAGGGGATTGACCGGCGCGCTGAACTTCACGCTCAGCCCGCCCTCGCGCAGATCGGTGGTGAAGCGGGTTGCCGCCCCGCCCAGGAAGAGCCGGCGCGCGGCTTCGTGGTATTCCGTCTTGGTGACGAGCATCAGACCGAGGATCGCCGGCAGCGCGCGCAGCGGCACCAGCCCGCGATTGCCCTCCAGCACGAAGGGCGCTGGCAGCCCGAATTTCTGCCCGGCGACCTTGCCCGGGTTTGTGCCCTGCCGGAACTCGGCTTCGAGATTGTTGAAGCGCAGCTTCCACCTGTCGCCGTCGGCGCCGGCGCTCACGTTGCCGAACGGCTCGAGTACTTCCAGCAGTGCGACGTAATCCTGTCCGTTGTGCTCAGAGAGGGGCAGGGAATAGCTGACCCGCGGTCCGTAGATGGAGAGCTGCTTCTCCTCCGCCGAGGGCGCGCTCGCCAGCAGGACAAGCAGCAGGATGGCCACGACAACCGTGCGCAGCGCGCCGTTCGTTCTCCGCCGGTGCTCAGTCCAAGGCATAGATGGTTAGCCCGCTCAGCAGCTTGGGATAGAAATCGGTGGACTTCTGCGGCAGGACTTCTCCCGCGAAGGCGGTGTCGCGGACCTGCTCGATGCGCACCGGGTTCATCAGGAAAGCAACATCGGCGCCGTTACGCACACGCGCGATGGCCTCGCTGGCATCGCGCAGATAGGAAATGTAGCGTTGCTCGCGGATGGCTTCCTCGGAAATGCCCAGCACTAGCTCCAGGCCCAGCTTGTGAAGGACCACCACGTCCAGTCCGCGCTGGTGAGCGGAAAGCTCGCCCAGCGTCTGCTCCACCTCCCTTGGACGGGTCCGCAGGAGATAGCTACCGTCCTGCGTAACCGCCAGCAGCGCCGTGCCTTCGCTGCCCGCGGACCGCAGAATGGCGGTGGCTTGGGTAGCATCGCTTACCTGGACCTGTTCAACGTGGAACAACACCTGCGCCGATTCGAGGAACTGCTCCTGGCCGAAGCTCTCCAGGCCAGCGATGACGCGGTGCGTGGGGAGGATCACCAGACCCTCGCTGTATAGATTGATGAAGGTCATCATGACCCAATCGTAGGCAGCTTCGCCGGGAAGCGGCGCCGCGGGGTCCTGCTCGCGGCGCTCATGCTGGTAGTTCAGCGCGGTCTCATAACGGTGATGGCCGTCGGCGATGATCAGCTTGGTGTTCTCCATGCGGCGGCGGATGAACTGGATCAACCCAGGAATAGGCCAGAGGCGATGGAGCACGTCGTATTCGTCGCGCACCTCGCTCTCGGCGGGATAGCGCGCCACTTTGGCCAGGGCGCTGTCGATCTCACCTGCCGGGTCGTTGTACAGCATGAAGAGCTGCCCGAAATGCGCTCGCGTGGCGCGCAGAAGATTCAGCCGGTCGGCCTTGGGCCCCGAGTGGGTCTGCTCGTGCCGGAACACCACGCCGGCATCGTAAGGCTCGAGTTGGCCGAGGCCGATGAACCCAAGTCGCTCCAGGCGCTTTTCCGGAGAACCGGGGACGGCGAATTCCTGCGCATAGGCATAGAGCAGCGGCTCGCGCTCCTGGATGAGAATGCCGTCCTTGCGCCACTCGGAAAACGCGGCCGCCGCGCGGGTGTAGACATTCTGGCCGTCGTCCCCGGGCTCGCGTTTTCCGAGGATGATGCGCACCAGATTGTGGGGGCTGGCGGCGTAATAGCGCTCCTGCATCTCGGCAGTGATCTTGTCGTAGGGCTGGGTGACCATTTCCGCCAGACGCACCCGGGCGGGGTTGTAGCGCAGGGCGGGGAAGGGGAGGATCCTGGCCATGGTGAAGGAGAACCGCTGCATTGTAACAAGAGGCGGAGCAAACCCGCCGGATGTGGCGCGCCATCTTACAAAAGGCGTCGCGCACAGAGTGGGAAGAGGCGGTCGCGCTGTGATACCATCAGCCGCAAAGAGGATTGCCAAGGCCCGAGCAGGGACCGGGCCTGGACTGATCATCCCGTCCCCCCAAAGGTCAGGCAGCATGTTGGCGGCTGTGCTTCCGTTCGCAGGGGCGTCCCGCTTGTCCACCAGCCAGGCGAGGCTGTGCCGCGCCGCATTGATGGCCCTGCTGGCCATGCTGGCGGCAGTTGTGTTCGTGGCCCCAACGGCGGTAGCACAAAGCTCCTCGGATGAAGTCCACGTCACGCCGCGCAAGCCGCCGGACGCACCCAAGGATCCCCGTGACACCATCGACCCTGCGCTGAAGACGCACACCAAGCCCATCAAGGTGGACGTGGATCTGGTGCTGGTATCGGTCACCATCACCGATCCCATGAATCGCCTGGTCACGGGTCTTGAGAAGGACAATTTCCAGGTTTACGAAGACAAGCAGGCGCAGGAGATCCGCCACTTCTCCAGCGAGGACGCTCCCATCTCACTCGGGGTGATCTTCGACATGAGCGGCTCGATGTCGAACAAGATCGATAAGGCGCGCGAGGCGGTGGTCCAGTTCTTCAAGACCGCCAACCCGCAGGACGAGTTCTTCATGATCGCCTTCAACGACAAGCCGGAGCTGATCTCCGACTTCACCCGCTCGGTCGAGGAGATCCAGGGACGGCTGATCTATACCGTGCCCCGCGGGCGCACCGCGTTGCTCGACGCCATTTACCTGGGCATGAACAAAATGCGCGACGCGCAGAACAGCAAGAAGGCGCTGCTCATCATCTCCGACGGGGGCGACAACCACAGCCGCTACACCGATAGCGAGATCAAGTCCATGGTGAAAGAGGCCGACGTGCAGATCTACGCCATCGGCATCTTCGAGCTGAGTCCTCCCACGCCGGAGGAAGCGCGCGGCCCTCACCTTCTGGCCGAGATCACCGACATGACTGGCGGGCGCACCTTCGTTATCGATAATCCCAACGAACTGGCCGATGTGGCCACCAAAATCGGCATCGAGCTGCGCAACCAATATGTGCTCGGCTACCGTCCAAAGAATGCAGTGCGCAATGGGCGTTGGCACAAGATTAAAGTGAAGCTCTTGCCGCCGAAAGGATTGCCGCCGCTCACCGTTTACGCCAAGTCGGGATACTATGCGCCTTCGCAATGAGCCGTTTTTCCTGGTCTTAGTGCTGAGTTTGGGTCTGACCCTGGTTGCTGTCGCCCAGAATCCGCCCGCACCCTCGCCGACGCCCAACAGCCCATCGGCCAACGACGAGGACGAGAAGACCCCCGTTCCGCCGCTTCCCCGTCCGCCCGGCGCCACCGTGCAGGCGCCCGCTGAGCAACAGGGCGTAGAACAGGGCGACAACGGCACCTTCACGTTCAGGAAGAAAGTCGAAGAAGTCGTGCTGCACGCCACAGTGACGGACCAGAAGCAGCACCTGGTCTCCGGCCTGCGGCAGAACGATTTCGTGGTGTTTGAAGACGGCCAGCCGATGGCCATCACGTCCTTCCATCAGGAAGACATCCCGGTAGCCATGGGCATCGTGATCGACAACTCCGGCTCGATGCGCGACAAACGGCAGAAAGTGAACCAGGCCGCCATCAACCTGGTACGGTCCAGCAATCCTCGCGATGAAGTCTTTATCGTCAACTTCAATGACGAGTACTGGCTCGACCAGGACTTCACCTCCAATCTCAACCAACTGAAGGAAGGCCTGGAGCACATCGAGTCGCGCGGCGGCACCGCGCTCTACGACGCGGTGGTGGCCTCTGCTGACCATCTGGCCAAGGGCGCGCGCCTGGACAGAAAAGTCCTGCTGGTGGTGACCGATGGCGAGGACAACGCCAGCCGGGAGTCGCTGGAACAGTGCGTACGCCGCTTGCAGGATCTGAACGGGCCCACCGTGTACACCATCGGCCTTCTGGGTGACGACCGCGAGGCCCACCGCGCCAAGCGTGCGCTGACCCAGGTCGCCCTCCAGACCGGCGGCGTCGCCTATTTCCCCAAGGACCTCAACGAGGTGGACAACATCACCCGCCAGGTGGCACACGACATCCGCAACCAGTACACCATCGGCTATAAGCCCGTCGATCCCAAGCGCCCAGGGTTCCGCAGCGTGCGCGTCGAAGCCCACGCGCCTGGCTATAAGCACCTGGTCGTCCGCACCCGCAGCGGCTATTACGCGGGACAGGAAAGAGCGTCGCGATAGTTTGCTGTGGAGACGTAGCTCGCTACGTCTCCACGCGATTGACCCCACTGCTCGCACTCCCTTACCCTAATCGCAGATGAAAGCTACCGAAATCGCCCGTCCTCGAGTCGCGGAAGACATCACCGATCTGGTCGGTGAGACTCCGCTGCTGCATTTCCGCAGAATCGTACCCCCCGGGGCCGCCGAACTGTTCGCCAAGCTGGAGTATCTGAACCCCGGCGGCAGCATCAAGGACCGCGCCGCCATCGGAATCATCAGCCGCGCCGAACAGCAGGGCCTGTTGCGCGAGGGCTCGACCATCATCGAGGCCACGGCGGGGAACACGGGCGTCGGATTGGCGTTGATCGGGGTCAGCCGCGGCTATCGCGTGGCGCTGTTCGTGCCGGAAAAGTTTTCCCAGGAAAAAGTCATGCTCATGCGCGCCCTCGGCGCCGAGGTCACCCGCACCCCGGATGCCGAGGGCATGGAAGGCGCCATCCGCCGCGCTCGCGAGCTCGCCGCCAGCATTCCTCACTCCTTCCTCGCCGGCCAGTTCGAGAATCCCGCCAATCCTGATTACCACTACCAGACCACCGGCCGCGAGATCTTCGAGCAGATGGAGGGTCGCATCGACGCCGTGGTCATCGGCGCTGGCACCGGCGGCACCTTCACGGGGGTGGCGCGCTACGTCAAGGAGCGCATCCCAGGAGCGCTGGCCATCGCTGTCGAGCCGCACGGGTCGATCCTGGGCGGCGGACCAAAGGGCGACTACAAAATCGAAGGAATCGGGGCCGGCTTCATGCCCAAGACGTTTGACAAAGCGCTGGCCGACGAAATCTTCGCGGTCCGCGATCCCGAGGCGTTCGCCACCGTCGCCGAACTGGCGCGCAAGGAAGGCGTGTTCTCCGGCTCCAGCGGCGGCGCCAACGTTTACGCCGCCCTCCAGATCGCCCAGCGGCTGGGCACGGGCAAGCGCGTGGTCACCATCATCCCCGATTCCGCCGAACGTTATCTGTCGAAGGGAATTTTCGACGGCGCATAATAGCCGTGCGATTCAAAACCGCGTCGCCTGAGGGCGTGCGTGCCCGGACACGAATTCGAATTCCTATGGAAAACAAAGAACTCGGTTTCGCCACGCGAGCCATCCACGTCGGCCAGGAGCCGGATCCCTCCACCGGCGCCGTGGTTGTGCCCATCTTCGCCACCTCCACCTACGTGCAGGAAGAGATTGGCAAGCACAAAGGTTACGAGTACTCGCGCGTCTCCAACCCCACGCGCACCTGCCTGGAGAAGAACCTGGCATCGCTCGAGGGCGGGCGGACGTCGCACGTCTTCGCCAGCGGCATGGCTGCCATCAACGCCATGTGCACACTGCTCATGTCCGGCGACCACGTCGTTTGCACCAACAACCTCTATGGCGGCGTGCCGCGCCTGTTCAACCAGATCCTGACGAACTACGGACTGGAGTTCAGCTACGTTGACACCTCCGACCTGCGCGCCGTGGAGCGGGCGATCCGCCGCAACACCCGGTTCGTCTATGTGGAAACGCCGACCAACCCGCTGATGACCCTCAGTGATCTCGCAGCCATCGGCCAGATCGCGCACCGGCGCGGCGCCGAGCTGGTGGTGGACAACACCTTCATGTCGCCGTACTTCCAGAAGCCCATCGCCTTGGGCGCCGACATGGTCATCCACTCCACCACCAAATTCCTCAACGGGCACAGCGACGGCTTGGGCGGGGTCGTGGTCTGCACCAAGCCGGAGCACGCGGAGAAGTTCGCGTTCATCCAGAAGTCGGCGGGGGCGATCCTGTCGCCGTTCGAGTGCTGGCTGGTGCTCCGCGGGGTGAAGACGCTGGCAGTCCGCATGGAGAAGCACGACGCCAACGGTCGCACCGTGGCCGCATTCCTCAACCGCCACAAGAAAGTGAAGAAGGTCTTCTACCCGGGACTGCCCGACCATCCGCAGTTCGAGCTGGCTGAGCGGCAGATGACGGGCTTCGGGTCCATGATCACCATCGAGACCGGTTCGCTGAAGAACGCGCAGAGAATGCTGCGCAAGGTGCGCGTCTGTTTCCTGGGAGAATCGCTGGGCGGAGTGGAGACGCTGATCTCCCATCCCGCCACCATGACCCACGCCGCGCTGGGTGAGAAGGGAAGACGCGAGGTCGGGATCACCGACGGCATGGTTCGCATCTCGGTCGGCATCGAAGCGGCGGACGATATCATCGCCGACCTCGATCAGGCACTGGCGGCCATCTAGAACGGCTGCTTCCGCCCCGGCGAGCGTTCGCTCCACCGCCTCGATTTACCCTCGCAGCCGGAGAACCCGCTTCGACAACGTGTCTTTGCCGCAAACGCTGTCGGACATGTTTTGCCTCAATTGAACCCACAGGGGTATATTGCTACATCTGCATGTGGGGTATGCGCTCGGTCGCGAAAATGGCGGCATGGCTTTGCCTGCTGCTGACCTTGTGGTCAGCAGTCGCGGCGGTGGCGCACCACCATGCGAACAATACCGAGTCGCTGACCTGTCCGGTTTGCATCGCGGCGCGCGCCGTTGCGGCGATCGCGACTTCCAGCGCGCTTAAGCCTGTCTTTATTCAAATATCCACTGTGCGGGTGCAGTCGAGCCCCGCCAAGTACCGCCTCCCAGTATTCGCTCTCAGCGTCCGAGCGCCTCCTGCCTATCAGGGTCCGACAACCGAGTCCGTTCTTTAACTCCAACCCTGAGTCTGTTTCGTTGCAGGAGGAAGCTCGAAATGCATGCTTACAAGCGGCAGTCTTGGTTCTATTGGATGGTGTTGGCGCTCGTCACTTTGCCGGCATCTGTTGGCGCACAATCCACCGGAAGTTCGGGTTCGATCAACGGCACGGTGGTGGACGCGTCGAATGCAGTAGTCTTGAATGCAGCGGTAGAAATACGCAACCCGGTTAGCGGCTTCGCGCGATCAACCACTACCGACACCTCAGGCCGTTTCAGCTTCACGAACGTGCCCTTCAATCCCTATCACCTGACCGTCACCGCGACCGGGTTCAGTTCCTATTTCCAGGATGTCGAGGTTCGGTCCAACGTGCCCCTGACTGTCCCGGTCACGCTGTCGGTGGGTACTTTCAGCATGTCGGTCACGGTCGAGGCCAATGCCCAAGACCTCCTGGAGAACGATCCGACCTTCCACACCGACGTGGATCGCGCATTGTTCGACAAGCTTCCTCTCGAGAGCCAATCGTCGTCCCTCAGTTCGCTGGTCACGCTGGCGACACCGGGGATTGCGGCGGATTCGAACGGCCTTTTCCACGGGATCGGCGACCACGCGGAGAATTCGTTTTCGGTGGACGGCCAGCCCATCACCGACCAGCAGAGCAAAGTCTTTTCCAACCAGATCCCCCTTGATTCGGTTCAGTCGATGGAGGTCATCGCCGGCGCGCCCCCCGCCGAGTATGGTGATAAGACCAGTGTCGTGATCAACGTTACCACCCGCTCGGGCATGGGCCTTACGAGGCCCGTAGGAAGCGTCACCGCTTCCTATGGAACTTTTGGGACCTCCAATGTCGGGTTCAATCTCGGCTACGGAGGCCAGAAGTGGGGGAATTTCGTCTCCGTGAACGGGCTCAATAGCGGGCGATTTCTTGATCCGCCAGAGTTTATCGTGATGCACGACAAGGGGAACGAAGAGAACGCGTTCGACCGGGCAGACTATAAGTTCTCCGATGTGGATTCCGTTCACCTGAATCTGGGATTCACACGCTCGTGGTTCCAAAACCCGAATTCGTTCGATGCCCAAACCGCGAGTGCATGGAAAGGGGTCATAGTCAATAACGGGGGCCTCGATCCTAACGGCAACGTCGTTGGCCCAGCCGACCAGCGTT
>DASQGF010000114.1:0-6437 GCA_035632755.1 Terriglobales bacterium | reverse complement strand
CCCGGTGTGTCCGCGAAGATAGGATTCCTTCGCGTTTTCGAAAATCGCCAGCCCAATGCCGCCCCGCTTATTGATTTGGTCGACGATCCCGGCGCGCACGCGCTCCAGCAGCGTGGGGACATTGAGAAAGAAATCGGGGGCAGCGAGCGCCAGATCCTGCTTGATGCGTTCGAGGTCGGTGTTGATAGTGAGAACCGCATTGCGCGACAGACAGCTCAGGAGCAGGATCCAGGAACCGGCAAAGCAAAAGGGAAGGTAATGGAACACGCGATCGGGCCGGCTTGTTTCGCCCATCAGCAGATCAAGCCGCTCGGAGGTGCAGCGCAGCATGTGGTTGAGGTTACCGACAGTGAGCACCACGCCCTTGGGTTCGCCAGAAGTGCCGGAGGTGTAGATGATCGTGACCGGGTCGGAATCGGTCAGCGGGATGGGCAACCGCCCATCGTCGGCCACTCCTGAGCCGCGCACGAAAATGTCTTCGAACAGCACGGCGCGCGGCATCTGGGGCCAAACTTGGGCGACACCGTCGCGCAGCGCCTCGTCGCCGCACACCATCAGTGACGGCGTGCAGTCCTTCATCATTCCCGCGAGTTCCTTCGGCGCTTGGCGCGAGTAGAGTGGCACGACGATGATGCCTTCGGCCATCGCGGCCAGGTGCACGGCGGCCCAGCGCACGTCGTTCGCGGCCAGCAAGGCGCAGCGGTCTCCCTTCTTCAGGCCAGCGTCCAGGAGAAACTGCCTGGCGGCGTGCACCAACCCGAGCACCTGCCGGCCGTTGCTCGAAAGCAGCTTGCCCTGGTCGACCTGCTGCAGCACCGGGCGATCGGTGCTCTGGCGCAGGCGCTCGAAGATGTTCTCGAGGAAGTTCATGCGGCGCAGGCCTCGGCCAGCCGACATAGCGTGGGGCTGAGTGGCGGCAGGTAGTCCTCCCAGCTCAACTGGCCCATCCGGACAGGAAAATCGGGATAGCGCTGCTGCACGTTTTCCTCGAGGTAGACGCCCATCCGCGCCATGGTCTTCAGGTTCTTCACCACGGTGCGGGCGATGGCGTCACGGACGGCCTCTCGTTCCGCGCACAGCTTTTCCAGGATGTCGATGAGCCTGGGCTCGAGCTCGGGATCGTCCACTTGCAGCAGCAGATGGTCGTGGCCGCGCTCGCGCATGAGGTTGCGGATGCGCTCGTCCATGGTGACACCGGCCGAGGGAACCAGCCCCGGCATCGAGGTCACGATGCCGTGATAGCGCGAAGAGACCATCATGTGCCCGGCGCGCAGGATGCTCACCATCTGATACATGTCATACACGTCTGAGGTGAGCACGGGAGCGTTGCCCAGCCGCGCGGAGATGCGCTCGCAGGCGTCGCGGTCCAGCCGCTCGGTCGCCACCAGCACCGGGAATACGTTGTGCTTTTTCGAAAACGCCTCGACCGCATTGCCGATCGCAGTCAGATAGCGCTGGTAAGTGGCGTCCACATGCGGACCGGAATTGTGGAAGTACACGGTACGGTAGTGGCTCGACTTGTAGGCCCCGGTGGTAACGCGCAGCACGTACTTCACGACCGACGCCTTCACTGGCCACCAGAAGGGATTGATGGGGCAGACGATCAGCACCGGCTTGGCGCCGTCCCAGCCGATAGCGCGCAGAGCTTTCTGCCCGTACTCGGGGCCGAGTGGCTCGAAGGTCCAGGCGGTGTCTGTCCCGAGTTCGGTGGGCACCGCCAGTTCGCTGAGCACGGCCCGCGATTCCGTATTGCGCGTAATGACCAGCGACTTACCGCAATAGCGCCGGCACATGGACTTGAGCAGGCGATCCATGTCGCCGGCTTCGGCCCCATAGCCCACCGAGAGCTTGTTCTGCGCGGCGGCAATCCCCAAGGAGCCGATCATCATCGTGGTCAGGGCGTTGGCGAATTTGCTCTTGAACATCGAGCCTTCGCAGGCCACCACGCCGTGCTGCTGGCGGACTTCACGATAGAGGAACGGCGGGAAGATGTCCGGCAGGTGGACCTGTCGGGCGTCGCCGAAATAGCCGCGGGTACGGTCGGAGTTCTGGGTCATCACGCTGAGCGCCAGGTTTTCCGGCCCCAGCACGCGCCGTACCTGGCGCAGCATCTCTTCCACGCGCACGTCCGAGCCGGTGTTGCGTGTACCGTTATATCCGGCGAAAAGCAGCCGCAGTTTCTCACCCGGACGCCACGGCTCGCCGCTGCCGAACATCCATTGCAGCCGCGAGATCTCGATCAGGCTGCTGACCCAGGCTTCCAGCACAAAGTCCATCATGCCAGCGACCCTCCCGCGGTCGTGGGCCACTCCTGGTACCGGTAGGTGAAGTGGTTCTCGGTGGAGAACTTCAGCAGCGGAAAGCTGTACTGGGAGAACGGCGCCGGCGCGACGCCGAGTTCACCGACCACGCGGCTGTTGTCGAAGACAGTGTTCCAGACCAGGTAGGGCACGAATACTTTCATCAGCGACGCCGCGCGGCCGAACGATCCCTGGCGGTTCGACAGCCAGTTCACCGCCGCCGTGAACGGCTTCTCCAGGCTAGGCATAAAGATTGGAGACCGTTTCCCCCGCGCACGATTCAGCGCCGCGGTCAGTTCACGGTAAGTCTGCGACTGTGCGCCGGAGGAAAGATGGTAGATCTCATGATCCGGCCGCGGCTTTTGATGTAGGGCCACCACGGCGTCGGCGACATAGTTCACCGGGACGATGTCCACCTTATCGTCGGCGCGGAAGGGCAGAACAGGCAGCCCGGCGAGGAACACGAAGGCGCGCACCATGTCGAATTGCGTGGTCTCCGCGTGGCGGCTGTCGCCCAGCACGATGCTGGGACGGAAGATGGTGCGATCCACGTCCGGCAGCAGCGTGCGGATCATATGCTCACAGAACTTCTTGGTGCGGGCGTAAGGATCGTAGTCGGAGCGCTCCCACTGGATGGCCTCGTCCTCGCGGACCACTTCGTTCGAGCGCTGTCCGGCCACGGCGACGGTGGAAACATGGCTGAAGCGGCGCAGGCCGTGATGATCGCGCGCGGCCGCCGCCAGCTTGATCACCTCCAAGGTGCCGCGCAGGTTGACGTTCAGGCAGGCCTTCTCCGACTTGCGATTGAGCGAGGCAGCACAGTGGATGACTGCATCCGTCGTCTCGACCAGCCGCGAGTAATCGTCGGCGGACACCCCAAACCGTGAATCAGTCAGGTCGCCACGGAAGATACTGATCCGCGCCCGCAGGTACTCGTGGAATCGCGGGAATGGGAAGTGGAGCTGCATGGACTTCCACAACCGCACCTCGGCTTCGTGTTCGTCATTTGCCCGGACGAGCAGGTTTAGCCGGTCGCTGTGGCGTTCGAGCAGTCCCGCTGCCACATGCGCGCCGATGTATCCGGTCGAACCGGTCAGGAAGATGGCCACGTTACTCCCGTATCGATGGTGGCGCCGCCGTGCACGGCTGGCCCCTGGACGGGTTTCGGTCCGAGCAGGCGAAAACGCTGCCGCGACTCGTATTCCACCGCCCGCCCTTCGATCAGAGGATAGGTCCACTTGCGCAGCGCCGGAATGTGAACCTCGATCCAGAACTCGTACCAATCGATCGCGCGCGGGTCATAACCGAAATCTGCGACCTCCCCGGGTGGAAGCGCGGCGGAAAGTAGCTCGGCGTTCTCGCCCTCGAACACGTGCTCGTTGTGCAGGATAAAGGGTTCGAAGAGCTCGATCAGCTTCTCGAGCTTCTCCAGGTTCCGCTCGGCGCGCGCCAGTACCGGCTGCTTCAGCGGAACCGGTGACATGATCCTCTGGATGGTCTTGATGATCGCCTTCTGTCCCGGCGCGGAGAAACGAACGTAGCGTTCCTTCGAGACCGGAATGGTGTCGAAGCGCAGGCGCAGCCAGTATTCCAGCCCTTCCTGCGCCCGGTAGTACTTGCGGTGCGCCAGCCCGGTCAGCTCGATGGAGCGCCGCATGTTGCACGGATTCGCGACTGATGTAGCGAGCTGATAAAGCGGCTGGTGGCAGCGCTCGACCAGCGCCGCCGTGATGAGCGTCATCCCCCGTGTGACCGTATCCACCGGGATCAGGTCCAGGCACTTACGCTCGTTCGTCGGGAGCTGGCGGAAGAATGTCCCCAGCAGATAGGAAAGCGCCGCCGAGGTATTGATGCCCTCGTTCCAGCCGCGGAACGGTTTCTCGACCGAGGATTCCACGATCGACGGCCGCACCACGGCGATGGGCAGGCCGGCGCCGTGTTTCGCGATCAGCGACTCCGCCACGCTCTTGGTGAAGGTGTAGGTGTTCGGCCAGCCCAGCTCGTGGGCGCGGCGCGTGCCCGCCTCGGTGAGCGCGTTGCGCATCCAGCGGATGCGGTTCTTGCGGATCTGGTTCTCGAGCGCGGCGCCGTGCAGGTCTTTGGCGGCGGTATCCTTGTGCAGCGCCTGCTGCCGGAGTTGCTCGGTGACTTCCGGGGTCTCGGAGCGGGCTTCGGTTTCAGCGATCACCTGCCGCAGAGAGCGCACTTCACTCTCCGCATCCCAGACCGCAATACGCCGCGGTGTGTAGTTGGGCGTGAGGATCTCGGGGACACGTCCGTCCACGAAGCCGACCACATAGCACGTAGAAAGGTGCAGCAGAGCGGCATGGTCGGATTGGCGAAGGAACTCGAGCAGGTGGAGGATCGAGTCCACATTCGACGCGATCGCGTCGCGCAGATCGGGATTGAAATCGGTGAGCCCGGAGCTGTTGATCACCACGTCCAGCGTGCGCGACAGCCGTTCGCGGACCGCAGGCTCCATGCCCAGCCCCGGCTGGCTGACGTCGCCTTCAATCACTTCGATCCGCTCCCGCATGAACTCGGGCAAGCGGTCTCCGTAGCGGCGGTACAGCGGTTCGAAGACGGGGGACTCCTCCACGATCTTCTCGAAGCGCTCCAGACCGGAGGTCGCGCGCTGCGGCCGCACCAGCAGATAGACCTTGCCGATTTCGGGCAGGTCGATCAGCGTATTCGCCAGCCAGACTTTGCCGATGAAGCCGGTAACGCCGATGAGCAGCACATGCTTGCCGGCGAGCGACTCCCGCACCGAAAGCCGGCGCACCGTCTTGGCCGGGTCGAAGTGCAGCGCAGGGCGGACCTTGGGTGGCGCGGGGCGGTTGGCCGGAATAACGGCGGAAAGCAGGACCTCCGGCCGGCCAGGAAAGTCCAGGTCACGGCAGAGCCGCTCCAGCGGAGCCTGCCCGTTAGGGCTGAGGCCGGTGATTCGCGCCAGCGCTCCCCGAGGACGGATCACCGGATCGAGCAGCCGCCCCGTGGCCATGCCGTCGCGGAACTCCAGGCGGTTGGCGAGCAGGTAGCGCACGCCCAGGTGCTCCGCCAGCGGACGCATCACGTGGTCTAGTCCCTGGCTGACCAGCACCACCTCGGCGCCGCTCTCCAGCAGCTCGTTCAGTTGAGCCACGCCATGCGGCTTGAGCTTCGGTTTGAGACGATACTGGAAGTACTCCGCCCCAAGCAGGTCGAGGCGATCGCGGCTGATGCCGCGCAGGACCGAATGCAGCACCCGGGTGGCCGCACGCCGGTGGGTCAGGTAAAGGACAGGACGGGCCAGCGCCATCAGCGCCATGGCCCCGCGCCGCAGCCACCGCTCCAGGAAGGACTGTGCATTCCACGTGAAGTACGCGAGCGGGCGCACTGCGGTCAGGTTCAGGAGGCTGCCCTCAACCCGCCAGAAGACGTACGGGCGGGCCGCCTCTGAAGCTGGCTGCGCGGGATTGTACTGAGATGGGTTCACTGGTCTTCGGCGCGGCTGAAGCCGTGCCCTTCCCAAGACGGCTTGCAAGCCGACTCATCCCAAGTCGTCGGCCCGGGCCATCGCAAATCACGCATTTTACTCGCTAAAAAGGCCGCCGGATAGACCGGCGGCCTCGACCAAACCGTTGCTTGCCCTGATGCTCTAGTCGCCCAGGATTTCCTCCCCGACTCGCTCTTCCACGTTTACCGGCTTGGGAGCAGCCAGGGAGTTGAGCGACACGAAGTTCTCCGCTGTGGGTTCTTTCAGCACCACCTTGCGGTAGAGCTTCATCATCTGCTCGTTGTCCACGTGCTTCTGCTTGGCGTCGCGCGCCCGCAATTTTTCCTCGCGGGCGTTCTTGGCGATGCCCAAGCGGTCGAGGTCGTCCTGTTCCTTCTCAGTCACCAGTTCATGGTTGATCTTGAGCACCTTGCCGTACTTGCCGGAACGTGCTTTCTTGCTCGCCCCGAACCCCTTATCGAACTTCATCAGCAGGTCGAAGATGGTGAAGTGGGTGGTGGTCTTGAAGGGATCGTAGTTGCGCATCACCGCCAGCGCCATGCCCAGCAGGGAGAGCTTGCGTCCGCGGGCGGCGTCGGTGACCGTTTGCACATCCTTGGCGAGTTGGTCGGCATTGAGGAATGCGGTGATCGGCGCGGCCT
>DASQGF010000113.1:0-8291 GCA_035632755.1 Terriglobales bacterium | reverse complement strand
TTGGCCAAGGTGTTGTAGTCGCCCGAACTATTGGTGCCGATGCCGAAGATGTAATAGCTGATGCCGGATTCCGGGTCTGAGCCGCTGTCCCACTGGGCGTTAATCGTCGTTATTCCCTGTGCACTGGCCGTGACCTGCGTCGGAGCGATGGGGGGAGTAGTGTCGGTGCTCGTAGCTGCGAGCGGTGCAAGTTGGGGTGATATCGATTTGCTTTGTCCCTGCCTGATCGTTTCCCCGGTACGATCAAATGGTTTCGATGGAATGACTACGGGGGCTTTGGTTTTGACCTGCGGATGCTGCGGGGAAGTGAACGGGGAATCAGGTTGCTTAGAGGTTTCCGCTGGCTGCTGGGCTGCTACGCAGAGGGCGGCCAGCAGCACCATGAAAAATCCCGCTCTGGTCTTCTTCGATGCGGTCTTCATGCTACTTCCTCCTGGATAACCGACTTGAGCGAAGGCCCAGGAAGTCCCCACGCCAGTTGCTTGAACTCCGTTCTCACCGTCTCCTACCAACGAATCGGCTACGTCGAACTACAGCTTCCGGTTCAGCCCGTCTGGAATCGGAAAGGTGTGGTCGTTCGGCGCCGTTTACAGCAGCCGCGTACGGGCAGCTCTTACGGGCACAGTAGTCATCCTCAAACCATGGTTTCGGTCATCACTGAATCCTCCCCGGGCCGAGAACAGGGGCGCCATCGGAACTTTCGGTATGGAACACCACTGCGGCGGCGAAGCCTGATTCCTCGGCGCTTCGTCCGCTCGTCCGAACTACGGTGCCTTCCCCGTGCAACTGCGCTGACCTGGATGTTTCAGTGACCGCGGGCAGGTGCACGTCCAACTCCACGTGCACGCCGGGTGGCGGCAAGTCCTTCGCAAGGATGAATACACCTCGGTCGCTGATGTCACGCGAGATCCCCTGCGCTTCCTGCAATGTCCCATCGGCACGCTGCCACCAATAAAAGGCAGGTGCGCTTACACGGTAGCGCGTGGCTTTTCGCAGCTCCATCTGTGCCCCATCCGCTGCGTTGTTGTGACCGTAGTCGGCAAGGACATCGCCTCCGCTGGGAAACCCTACGCGGCTGACACCATTTGCACAATGGACGGAATGTCTCTCAACATTTCATCTCAGTGAGTGTGCAGGCCCATGAGAACATTGCCTCAGCAATCCTCTGGTCTACTTTTGCTCTGCGCAGTGGTCTACTTTTACTCCGCCCTTGACAACGTAATGTCTGCGGTTACAATTGCCAACCACTTCCATTATTCCCAACGTGTCACGGGCTAATCGGCACCTCAACCGGCTAATCGTCTCTTCAATAGGCCCAACCAGACTCTGGAGGCAAAACGTGCAACTTTCCCGCCAGCCAGGTAAAAAGCCGATACCTATAGTCGTCGCCGACGCTAACGTGATGGCTTCCCGTTTCGTTTGCGCGCAACTCAAGAGACACCCGCAGTTTGATTTGGTCGGCTTCGCCGCCACCGTTGGCGAACTGCTCGCGCTGTTCGAACGCCGCAAAGCGAAAGTAGCTTTGATTAGCGCTACCCTGCAGGACGGTTTGTTGAGCGGCCTAGCCATCTTCCCGCAGCTCCAAGAGAAGTATCCTGACGTTCGTCTAATCCTGATGATCGACCACCCGGAACCGGGGCTGGTGCTGGAGGCATTTCGGGCAGGCGCTAGGGGAATTTTCACCTGCTACGAGTCGCAGTTCGATGCCCTCTGCAAATGTATCTCCTGTGTGCACGGCGGCCAGGTTTGGGCCAATGCGCAGCAGCTGGACTGTCTGGTCGATGCGGTGGCTCAAGCGCCTACCGTCCGGCTCGTCAATGCCAAAGGCTTCAACGTTTTGAGCAAACGAGAGGAGGAGGTGATGCGGCGGGTCGCCGAAGGCTTGAGCAACCACGAGATCGCACAGCAGCTGCATCTGAGTGATCACACGGTGAAAAATCATCTTTTCCACATCTACGACAAACTGGGCATCTCCAACCGCGTGGAACTGGTGCTGTACGCCGTGAGCCACTCAAAGCAAGCAGCGATGTCGATTTCCAGTGACCATTCTCCTGCTGTCATGCCCGGCAAACAGACACACTGAACGAACGCCCTAACTTCCTACTCCCCGCTCCGACCGGCGGTCGGCCTCCCTCAGACCATCCTTGCAGAATCAGCAACTTAGGCCACCTTGCGCGGGGAAACCATTGGTCACAGGGAGTTTAGGGGGCAAAATCTTGAACAAAGGTTCGCTGCCTCCCGCATGCCTGCCCGATTCCGGTTTCTACTTCGCGAACCTGTAAACCAGCGCCGTGAACGGTCAGGAAGTGGACGGGCGAGGCGGGATTCTTCTCAATCTTCTGCCGGAGTCTCATGATGTGGTTGTCCACGGTCCGTGTGCTGGGGCACACCTCGTATCCCCAAACCTCATTCAGCAGTTCCTCACGTGAGACCACCCGCTCGGGGTTGGCGGCGAAAAACCTCGGGAGCTTGAACTCCTGCGGCGTGCAGGCGATGGCGCGTCAGGCACGCGTGACCTGCATGCGGCTGAAGTCCACGATCACATCGCCGAACGACAACATCTCCGGGGCTTCGGTGCGGCGGCAATGGCGCAGGGCCACATTGACCCTGGTGAGCAGTTCCCGCGGGCTGAAAGGCTTGGTGACGTAGTCGTCCGCGCCCAGTTCCAGCAGCAGCACCTTGTCGGCGACATCCGCGGCGGCGCTCAGCACGATGACCGGCAGGTCGGGAGAGTTCTGTTTGATCTCGCGGCAAACCTGCTTGCCGGACAGCCTGGGAGCCTCAGATCCAGCACTACCACCGCGGGCGGCGAGGCACGGAATGCCTCCAGGCCCGCCGGCCCGTCGTAGCGCGAATCGACGCCGTAGCCCTCCGACTCGAACAAGCGCTTGAGGGCCCGCTGCACCGCGCGATCGTCTTCGATGACGAGTATCTTCTCCATGGCTCGCGTGCTGGCGACAGCGGGGAATACGATTAGGGTGTCTGCTCTGAGTTCCTGTCACAACTCTGTAAAATCGCTGTAACCTTTCGGCTCACCTAAGCCAGGCTTGGCGATCGGCACCCGCAGCCATTCGCCCGTCTCCTGGTGATTGTCTAAAGAAGGTGTAGCGAGGGTGTTACTTTTTCCAGGCCGGGCGGACTGAGTGTGAGGGCGGCGCAGAGGGACTAGGACGCGCGCGCAGCCGGCGAACCACTCTTGATCTTCCCACAATCCAAAAGGAACCGCGAGATCAGCGCGCCGAGCGGGACCTCGATCCCCTTGCCCGGCGGCTCCAGGGGGACGCAGAGGCGCAGGCTGCGCGTCGGCGCGCATTGCATGTGGAATTCGCCGAGGGCATCGCTGAGTGTCTGCGCGACAACGTCCGTGCCCGACAGGAGCAGCACCGCGGTTTCTGCCAGCCTGGATCTCGGGCGCTTGCGGCGGGCGATCTGACCGATGAGGTCGATGCGTCGTGAACCGCGCTCGTGCTCGATCCGCAGTTCGATCGAGTACCCATCAGTCCGGTACAGCGCCGTGCGGCAGGTCAGCTGCTGCCCCCGCGCACCCTCAGTGGGAAATGGCTGCTGCAAGCGGTCGCGAACCGGATGAGCCCCGATCCGCGGCAGGCTCTCTCGATTGTCTTCGGCGATCGGCGTGCTGTTCGCGACTATGCCGGCGAAGACCTGCAGCAACTCACGCCGCTGGTCGCAGCGTGCCTCTTCCGCGAGAAGGCGGAGGCCGGCCGCATCACGAAGCTTGATCGCGGTGAGAACCTTCTCCCAAGGTATGTTGCGCACTTCTCCCCCCCGTTGCGGGCGGGGACCGATCAACAGTCACTAGCACCACTTCACTGGAGCAAGTGAAAGTTGCCCTGGCCCACCGCGGCTGCCGGGGGGAAATAGGAGAGGCTACTGCTTCCTAACGGCCCGCGTGCGATTGCGAAGGAAACCTTCCCGAAATGAACCACCAGCGTTGTCGGGACGAATACCTTTCTTACTCGTCGTGCAAGCCGCTGTCAACGTTATTCGCGGCCGGGGCGTGTGAAAGAAGTTGCACACCCCCCTTACCTCTGCCCCACCGGAAAACTCCGCGAGCTTCCGAATCACGATGCATTGCCAAACGACGCATCGCATAAGAAGCCCGCAGAACCATCGCATGCCGGCGTCCTGCGCCGTCTTGCGGAGCGCGCTCACCTTGCCGCTCGGAGCCGGCAACTGATAGTCTTCGCGCGCCGATTTCTTGGAGGGAACATGGCCGACTTCACGGAATGTCCGCTCAGTCCGGCCCTGTTTCTGGAGCGTGCCGCCTCGGTGTTTGCCGATCAGATCGCCATCATCGATGGGGACCGGCGATTCACCTATCGCGAGTTTGGCGACCGGGCCCATCGATTGGCGGGATTTCTTGCGGATTCGGGGATCCAGCCCGGAGACCGCGTGGCCGCGCTCTGCGTGAACAGCCACGTGATGCTGGAGCTGCACAACGGTGTTCCCATGGCCGGCGCGGTCCTGGTCCCGATGAACATCCGGCTGTCGGTGGGAGAGCTGGTCTACATCATTGAGCACTCCGGAGCGCGCCTGCTCATCGCCACGGAAGAGCTTGCCGACGCGGCCCGGAAAGTCGCTGAGAGCGCCGGTGTCAGGCTGGTCCTCGGTGGTTCGCCGAATACAGAGTGCGAGCAGCTCCTGGCCGGTGCCCGGCCGCATTCTGTTCCTTGCGCTGACGAGAAAGGGCTGCTGGCCATCAATTACACCAGCGGCAGCACCGGACGTCCGAAAGGAGTGATGTACAGCCATCGCGGAGCCTACTTGCAGGCGCTGGCGATGGCGCACCACACGCGCATGGGATTGGGGAGCGCGTATCTGTGGACGCTGCCCATGTTCCACTGTGACGGCTGGTGCTTCACCTGGGGCGTGACCGCCGCCGGCGCCACGCACGTCTGCCTACGCAAGGCCGATCCGGCGCTGGCGTGGTCGATGATCTGCGACCGCGGCATCCCCCATCTGCGCGGCGCGCCCACCGTGCTGACCATGATCGCCGAGGCCGCGGCGGCAGTTCCCGACCGGCGCCCGTTGCGTCCCATCCAGGCCAATACCGGAGGCGCGCCGCCCTCGCCCGCACTGCTGGCGCGCCTGGCTAAGCTGAATATCAACGTCACCCACCTCTATGGTCTAACCGAATCGTACGGTCCGGCGGTGATCTGCGAGTGGCAGCCGGAGTGGTCGGCGGAATCGCCCGAGCAGCAGGCGCGGTTGAATGCGCGCCAGGGCATCGGTAATGTGGTCACGGGCGGCATCGATGTTTTCGATATGGATGGCCGTCCGGTCCCGTGGGACGGGGAAACTATGGGCGAGATCGTTCTGCGCGGCAACAACATCATGATGGGCTACTACCGCGATGAGGACGCCACGCGTGCGGCCACGATCAACGGCTGGTTTCGCACCGGCGACCTCGGCGTGCGGCATCCCGATGGCTACGTCGAACTCAGGGACCGGGCCAAGGACATCATCATCACCGGCGGAGAGAACGTCGCGTCGGTAGAGGTCGAGCGGGTACTGGTGGAGCATCCGGCGGTGCTGGAGGCGGCGGTGGTCGGTCGCAGCGATAATAAATGGGGAGAGATTCCCGTCGCTTTCGTCGTGCTGCGGCAGGGGAAGCCGGCGACTGCGGCCGAGCTGATCGAATTCGTGCGCAGCCGTATCGCGCACTTCAAGGCGCCCAAGGAGATCCGCTTCGAGGAGCTGCCCAAGACCTCGACCGGCAAGATCCAGAAGCACGCTTTGCGGGCGCGGGCAGCCGGTTCGGCCGAAGCTTCGTCCTCTGATAAAGTCGCAAGCTAGTTTTCCAACCCACGAAATCATACGGAGGAATTCATGGGACTTCGCACACCGGAGCAGTTCTTGAACGGATTACGTGATCATCGTGAGGTTTATTACCGCGGGGAGCGCGTCCAGTCGGTGACTGAGCATCCCGAACTGGGCGTGGCCGCCCGGCACGCCGCCATCGACTACAAGATGGCAGAAGACCCCAAGTACCGCGACTTGGCCCTCGCTCGTGAAGGCAACGACGTGTACTCGGCCTATTACCGCATCCCACGCGATTCCAAAGACCTCTTGTCTCGCTCCCGGCTCATCGAGGCGGGCACGGCGGAAGGCGCGACGCTGGTCATTCTCATTAAAGAGATCGGCACCGACGCCCTCTTTGCACTGAAGCGCGTGCTGGGACGCGCCGGCGAAAAGCAGGGTCTGGAGCGGGTCAATGCTTTCTACAAGTGTTGCCGGGACCGCGATCTGGCGCTAGCGGTGGCTCAGACCGACGTGAAAGGCAATCGCAGCAAGCGCCCATCGGAGCAGGAAGACCCAGACCTCTACGTCCGCGTGGTCGAAAAGCGGTCCGACGGCATCGTGGTCAGCGGTGCCAAAGTCCATACCTCCTGCGCGCCCTATGTGGACGAGATCATCGTCCTCCCCAGCCGCAGCATGGGCCCGGGAGACGAGCCCTGGTCGGTCGCTTTCGCCGTGCCCGTCGCCACGTCCGGATTGCGGCTCTACGCCTCCGACTTTCTGCACGGCACCGACGATCCCATTAACCGGCCCATCTCGACCACCCACAAGATGATCGAGACGCTCACCGTGTTCGACAACGTCTTCGTTCCCTGGGAGCGGGTGTTCTTCGAGGGGCGGAACGATCTGGCCAGCGCCGCGGCGCTCACCTTCGTTGAGTTCCACCGCTTCACTGCGGTCAGTTACAAGCTGCCCTTGCTGGACGGCCTTGTTGGCGCCGCCATCGCGGTGGCGCGCGCCAACGGCATCGAGCGCGCCAGCCACGTCCGCGACAAGCTCACCTGGCTCGGCGGCTATGCGGAGATGGTCCGCGGCCTGACCGAACTCGCCGCCCTGCGCGGTGAGGTGGAAGAGGGCGTGGCCTATCCCCACGTGTTCACCACCAACATGGCGAAGTGGGTCTTCGCGCGCGACTTCCACCAGGCTATGGAAGTGGTGCAGGATCTCGCTGGCGGATTACTGGTCACCGGTCCCGCCGGCAGCGATTGGGAATCTCCCGAAGTCCGCCCGGTGCTGGAAAAGTATTTTCGCGGCGCTTGGCCGGCAGAGCGGCGCCTGCCGGTGCTGAACCTGATCGCCGAGTTGACCGCGCGCCTCTACGGCGGATATCAGGCGGTGCTTGCTGTTCACGCCGAAGGCTCAATCGAGGCCGAGAAGCTGGCCATGTTCCGCGCCTACAACCCGGAGCGGGCCGTCAATCTCGCCATGAAGCTCGCTGGTCTGGATCACAACAAGTAAGGAGTGCGTGGGCGTTCTCGATCACAAAGTCGCGATTGTCACCGGCGCCAGCCGCGGCATCGGCCGCGCCATTGCGGAGACCTTTGTTCGCGAGGGCGCTCGCGTGGTGATCTGCGGTCGCAAGCAGGAATCGTTAGACCAGGTGGCGCGCGAGATCGGCCCGGCCGCCAGGCCCATCGCCTGTCACGTCGGCCGGCTCGCCGATCTCGAGAACCTGGTCGCAACCACCACGCGCGAGTTCGGGCGCATCGACATCCTGGTGAACAACGCCGGCACCAATGTCGGCCAAGGTCCTTGCCTAGCCATTGACGAAGGTCAGTTCGACAAGATGATTGAAGTGAATCTCAAGAGCGCGTTCCGGCTCACGAACCTGGTGGCGCCCGGGATGTGCGAGCGCGGGTCAGGCTCCATCATCAATATGTCTTCCATGTCCGGCTTGCGCCCGCAGTTGGAGGGTATGCTCTACAGCATGACCAAAGCTGCGCTCATCATGATGACGCAGTCGTACGCCCTCGAACTCGGGCCTAAGGGGGTGCGCGTGAATACGATTGCGCCCGGCATGATCGAGACCACCCTCAGCGAGTACTACTGGAAGGACGATGCGCGGCGCTCGCAGATCATCGCCAAGCAGCCCATCCAGCGTATGGGCAGGCCGGAAGACGTAGCCGAGTTGGCGCTGCTGCTGGCCAGCGACCGCGGCTCCTACATCACTGGCGAGACGTTTGTGGTCGACGGCGGCTTCATGCTCTCGGCGCTATAGCAAGAACGGTCTCACTTTGCGATGTTCCCTCTTAAAAGGTCACTGAGAGAAGAGAAATCATAGCTAATGCCAACCTGAGCACCAATCTTATTGCCGCTTAGCAAATCTGACTTGTTCGACCACTTCACTCCGATCGGGATATTAAGTCCCGACTTGGCATTAATGGTTATCTTTGCTTGCGTCACCCATAACGATCCGGCGGTCCCCACAAACTCTTGAGTACCGTTGGGTATGGGAATAGTGGTACCTGGAG
>DASQGF010000112.1:0-22915 GCA_035632755.1 Terriglobales bacterium | reverse complement strand
TTTCCTGAGCGTTGTTGAAAATCTTGTGGAATTCAATCCTGGTCGCGCTGGATCAGCCGGTTATTCCGCCCTTTTCAGCCCTTTGCATAATTTCCGGAGCAGAGATAAGGACTTGCAGGTCAAGAGCTTACAGCGCACATCTGGTTGTGCACTCGGTCCCGGCCGCGGGCGCGTTTGTAACCCGTCCGGGGGTTACTTTTGCACATCCGTCAACTCCAGATTTCGGGGAATTCACTTCGGAATCAATGCTTTTGACGACATGCTTGCGAGTATTGCCTTACGGTTCGCCGACTTTCAAAACTGCCAGGAAGGCTTCCTGCGGGATGTCGACGCGCCCGATGCGCTTCATCCGCCGCTTGCCCTCCTTCTGTTTCTCCAGCAGCTTGCGTTTGCGGGTGATGTCGCCGCCGTAGCACTTGGCGAGCACGTTCTTGCGCATGGCCGGCACCGTCTCGCGCGCGATCACTTTGCCGCCGATCGCCGCCTGGATGGCCACCTCGAACAACTGCCGCGGGATCAGTTCTTTCATCTTGGCGGCCAGCGCGCGCCCGCGCTCGTAGGCGGCCTCGCGGTGCACAATCAGCGAGAGAGCGTCCACCGGCTCGCCCGCCACCAGGATGTCGAGCTTCGCCATCGGCGATTCCCACCAGCCCGCCAGGTGGTAGTCGAGCGAGGCGTATCCGCGCGACACCGACTTCAACCGGTCGTAGAAATCGAGCACGATCTCGTTCAGCGGCAGCTCGTAGGTCAGCATCACCCGTGTCGAACTCACGTATTCGAACGCCTTCTGCTTGCCGCGCTTCTCTTCCACCAGCTTCAGGATGCCGCCCACGAACTCTTCGTTGGTCAGGATGGTGGCGACGATCACCGGCTCGTTGACCTTGGTGATCTCACTTTGCGGCAGCCATTTTGACGGGTTGTCGATCTCCACCACCTGGCCGTCGGTGCGGGTGATGCGGTAACGGACGCTGGGCGCGGTGGTGATCAGTTCGAGGTTGAACTCGCGCTCCAAGCGTTCCTGGATGATCTCCATGTGCAAGAGCCCGAGGAACCCGCAGCGGAAACCGAAGCCCAGCGCGACCGAGCTTTCCGGCTCGAAGAAGAATGAGGAATCGTTCAGGCGCAGCTTTTCCAGGGCCTCGCGCAATTGCGTGTGCTCGTGCGCGTCCACGGTGTAGAGCCCGGCGAACACCATGGGCTTGACTTCTTCGAAGCCGGGCAGCGGCTCGATGGCGGGGCGGTCGTCGTCGGTGATGGTGTCGCCGATTTTGGTGTCGGCGACGTTCTTGATGTTGGCGCTCAGGAACCCGACCTCGCCCGCGCTCAGGCTGTCCACTGCCACCGGCTTGGGCGTGAGCACGCCCAGAGTCTCGACCTCGAAAACTTTGCCATTCCACCACAGGCGGATCTTCTGTCCGCGACGCAGTGTCCCCTGGAAAACACGCGCCAGCACGATGACGCCGCGGTAAGGATCGAACCAGGAATCGAAGATCAGCGCCTGCAGGTGGGCTTCGGGGAATCCTTTGGGCGGCGGGACCTTGGCGACGATCCGCTCCAGCACCTCGGGAACGTCCTGGCCGGTCTTGGCGCTGACCAGCAGCGCGTCGGTGGCATCTAGGCCGATAGCGCTCTCGATCATCTCCTTGGTGCGTTCCACGTCGGCGCTGGCCAGATCGACCTTGTTGATGACGGGGATGGTCTCGAGGCCGTGATTGATCGCCAGATATGCGTTGGCCAGCGTCTGCGCTTCAACGCCCTGGGAGGCGTCCACCAGCAGAATCGCGCCTTCGCAGGAGGCGAGCGAGCGCGAGACCTCGTAGGAAAAGTCGACGTGGCCGGGCGTGTCGATGAGGTTGAGCTGATACTCCTGGCCGTCACGCGCCATGTATTTCATGCGCACGGCGTGCGCCTTGATGGTGATGCCGCGCTCGCGCTCCAGGTCCATGGCGTCGAGCACCTGCTCCTGCATCTCGCGCGCCGAGAGCGCCCCCGTGAGCTCGAGCAGGCGGTCGGCCAGCGTGCTCTTCCCGTGGTCAATGTGGGCGATGATGGCGAAATTGCGGATGTGCGCGCGATCCATCTTGGCGGGAACTGACCCTGGCTCGATTCTAGCATCCGCGGCTGGTGTGACGTCGCGCCGGCGTCCCGCTGTGGCTCGCGCCGCTCCGTTAGAGTAAAAACGCATTTCGGCTGGAGTAAAACCGAATTGCGCTGCAGTAGTAACTAGCGAAAATAAGGCGAAGCGCGCCGCGAGCCGGCTACGTCAGGGGCACCACGACTGCGGCCAATGGTTTCGTCGTCGGAGTGTTCCGCGTGAGCACCGGAGTCACGGCCGCCCCAGCCTCGGGCAACGAGTTTGCGGATGGTGGCGCGATTACTCCCACCAGCCTAGATGCTGCGGTGTCCCTGGTTTCCACATCCGCTGCGGCGCACCAGCCCGCCGTGACCGACTCCAACGCCACGGACAGCTTTGCCTCGTCCACAGCGTCATACAAATGAGCGGCGCCGCCGCCCAGCCAGGGCCGGCGAGGTGCCCAGTTTGTTCGCCTAATTTTCGCTGTAAAAACGTTGCCGCTGGCTTTTGCCGCGAAAAGTGCCTCATCTGCGTTTTTGCCGCTTCGTAACTGTAGATCCGTCATCGGGTTAGGGGGAATTCTCGGCAACGCAGTGCGCTCGCGGCAACGAAACTACCTCGTTCGGAGTACCCTCCCCCAAAAACAAAGGACTTACGCCCACTCGCGGCAACGCTACTGCAATACAAAGGCGTTACGAGCTTGCAACCGCGCACCCGCGTAACCACTCCTACTTCCCGTCACTTACCACGCCTTCCCGCCGCTTCCCGCTACTGCAGCACACTTCCGTTACCCACATCCGCCCGCGTTGGTTTGACTGAGGGCTGAGTGCTGACTGCTGAGTGCTGCGCGTGCTAATCTGCCCCGCTCACACCGGGGGTGATCCGTTGCGCAAACTTGTCGTCGCTTTTCTCCTGCTTCTGCCTACGCTGACTCTCGCCCAGCTCTCTCCCGAGGTCAAAGCCTTCGTCACCGCGGACGCTCCCGTCGTCGCGCTCACTCATGCCAGAGTCATCGACGGCACCGGCGCCGCGCCCAAAGACGACCAGACCATTGTCATCACGAATGGCCACATACAGTCGGTTGGCGATGCTGCTAAGGTGGCAGTCCCCAGTGACGCCAAGGTTCTCGACCTGCACGGCTACACCGTCATTCCCGGCCTGGTCGGCATGCATGACCACCTGTTCTATCCCGCGGGCGGGGGTTGGTTCACGGAGATGGGGTTCAGCTTCCCGCGTCTTTATCTCGCCGGGGGCGTAACCACAATCCGCACCACGGGATCGCTCGAGACGTACACCGACCTTGAGATCAAGAAGCAGATCGATAGCGGGAAAGCGCCCGGGCCGAAGATCGGCGTCACCGGGCCGTATCTCGAGGGTGAGGGCTCGTTCGCGGTGCAAATGCATGCCCTCACCGGCCCGGAAGATGCGCGCAAGACGGTGGCATTTTGGGCCGAGCAGGGCGCCACCTCGTACAAGGCGTACATGTTCATCACCCGTGCAGAGCTTGGCGCCGCCATTGAAGAAGCTCACAGGCGCGGCATCAAGGTCACCGGCCACCTGTGTTCGGTCACCTTCCGCGAGGCAGCCGCGCTGGGCATTGACGACCTCGAACACGGCCTGCTGGTCGATACCGCCTTCGTCCCCGATAAGAAGCCCGACGCCTGCCCGCCCACCGGTCCCGCAGTCATGCAACTGGCGCAGAAGATCGAGATCAACGGACCCGAAGTACAGCAGACTATCCGCGAGCTGGTAGCGCATCACGTGGCAGTGACTTCGACGCTGCCGGTCTTCGAGATGTTCCTGCCGGACCGGCCGTCGCTCCAGCAACGCGTGCTGGACGCGCTTTCGCCCGACGCGCGTGCCACCTTTCTCGCCAACAAGGTGCGGGTCGGCGATCCCGCGTTCCTGCGCCAGCGCTACGGGACGGAGACTTCGCCATGGCCCGCCCTGCTGAAGAAAGAAATGCAGTTCGAGCGGGCGTTCGCGCAGGCCGGCGGGCTGCTGCTCGCGGGTGAAGATCCCACCGGGATCGGCGGCGTGCTGGCCGGATTCGGCGACCAGCGCGAAGTCGAACTGCTGGTGGAGGCGGGTTTCACACCGGTGGAAGCCATCCGCGTCGCCAGCTTCAACGGCGCGCAATTCATGGGGGAAGCTGATCGCATCGGTAGCATCGCTCCCGGCAAGCAGGCGGACCTGTTGGTGATTCGCGGCGATCCCGCGGCCAACATCTCCGACATCGAGAAGGTCGAGACCGTGTTCAAGGATGGGATCGGCTACGACTCGGCGAAGCTGATCAACTCAGTTCGCGGCCTGGTCGGGCTGCGATGACGGATGCGGGGAATCGGTAGAATGAAGCGGAGTGGAGAGCAGATGTCAAAGCGGCGCAACGTGAAAACTGAATCGCGAAACGCGAAACTGGTTTTGGCGTCGTCATCGCCGCGGCGGGCGGAACTGCTGCGCAATGCGGGCATTCCATTCACGCTTTGTCCGGTGGACGTGGCCGAAGAGCGGCGGCAGCAGGAGTGGCCGGAGGATTTCGTCCGCCGCATCGCAGGAGAAAAGGCCGAGGCGGCTTTTGCCCGCCATCCTGACAAGTTCGTCCTGGCCGCCGACACGGTGGTGATCGTGGACGGCCAGGTGCTGGGCAAGCCCAGCGACGCGCAAGACGCCGGCCGAATGCTGCGCCTGCTTTCCGCCGGCTCACACCTGGTGACCACCGGGGTCTGCCTGCTGGGCCCTGGCGTCGAGGACACCCGCGCCGAAACCACCACCGTCAGCTTTAGCCCGCTCAGCGATGCTGAGATCGCCGAGTACGTATCCACGGGCGAGCCCATGGATAAAGCCGGCGCCTACGCCGTCCAGGGCATCGCCTCGCGCTGGGTCACGCACCTGGACGGCTGCTATTTCAATGTGATGGGATTGCCGGTACCGCTGGTATACCGGATGCTGCGCGAGCACGGGGCGCTATAAGCGAATGAAAACTGGCAGGATCTAAGACCGGTAGTGGAGCGGAAAGCCAGGTGGTTCGAACACGCCGCTAGGGCTTCTTGTCCTGCTCGTTTTCGCCTTTACTGACCGACGACCTGAAATTGCGGATGCCTTCGCCGAGCCCCTTGCCCAGATCCGCCAGCTTGCCCGGACCGAAGATCAGCAGGGCGATAGCCAGGATTAGCAGGAGTTCGGGCAGACCCAGTTTCCCGATCATTTGGCCTCCATCCGAGGCCGGGTGGCAACGACCTCTGCTGTAATTGTAGGGCAGCGGGTGGCCACAGTCAAAAGCCATCACCCAGGAATGCCCCTCCCAGGACGAAGCCCCCTCACACGCAGGGGGCTTCGTCCAATGGCAACTCGCTGCGGGATTTCTCACTTCAACATGATTTCCTGAATCAGCTCCGAGCTGATTATTTCGCGGATCTCCACCCGCTTCTCTGCCAACTGCTGGGCCTGCTGTTTTCCGCCCAGGATCTTGTCTCGGATCATTTCTCCTTTGGCGGCCAGGTTGTCCATGGCGGCATGGTTCTTGTAGAGGACCGCCAGGGCGATGTCCCAATCCTTCGGACCGTCATTGGTTTCTTTGAGAAACACCTTGTAATCCATGATGATGCCCTGCCGCTTCTCCTCATCGAGAAACGGTTTCGTACTCTGGCGCAGGCTGGTGAGGTAGGCATCCATCTGGGTCGGTTTGACGCGGATGGTAGTCACACGCCAAACCGGGCCCTCGGTGTAGTGCTCCTGCGCAACCAACTGCAGTCCGAACAGCAAGACAAATGGCAACAGCCAGGTCGCTTTTCTCATGCTCTCTCCTTTGTTGGTGTCTGGTGCGCGGAAATGATACGCATCGGCAATGGCTTGTAAAAGGAAAAAACCAATCGACTACGACCGGCAGTTTCAGCCGGGAATGGACTCGATCAGGCGCGCCAGCAGGGCTGCCCGACGCGGCATCTCGGCAATGATCACCGACTCGTGTCGCGCGTGAGCGCCTTCGCCTACAGCTCCCAGGCCGTCCAGCGTGGGGATCCCCAGCGCTGCCGTGAAACTGCCGTCCGAGCCTCCTCCGACCGAGGCTTCCTCGAGTTCCCATCCCAGCTCCCGCGCCAGGCGTCGGGCGAGCGTGAACAGGGTCACGACCTCCTTGGTTCGCTCCATGGGCGGGCGGCCGATCCCGCCACTGACCGCGACCTTGCAGCGCTTGTCGAATGGCTTGAGGGAGCGGAACTTCCTATCCAGATACGGGATATCCTTCGATTTGCTGACGCGGGCGTCCACTTCAGCCGTAGCCTCGCCGGCCACGACATTGGTGCGCGTGCCGCCGCGGACCAGGCCAGGATTGACGGTGACGCCGCGCTTGCGATCAGCGAATTTCTCGATGACCAGGAGTTGGCGCGCCAGTTCCAGCACCGCGCTGGCGCCTTTGTCGGAGTCGAGCCCGGAATGCGCCTCCCATCCCTCGACCTTCACGTGATATGCGCCGACGCCCTTGCGCGAGGTCTTCAAGGCACCCTTCGGCCCCTGCGCGGGCTCGAGCACGAGCACAGCGGCAGACTTCTTCGCCAGCGCCTCCGTGACGGGGCGCGAGGAGTTGCTTCCGATCTCCTCGTCGGTGACCAGCAGGATGGTGATAGCGCGCGGCAGGCGCCCGTCGAACTCCTTCAAGGCACGGATGGCATAGATCGCCTGCACGATGCCGGCCTTCATATCGAAGCTGCCGGGGCCGAAGGCGCGTCCGCTGGCCACGCGGAACGGCATCGACGCCAGCGTCCCGACATCCCAGACCGTATCCATGTGCCCAAGGATAAGGATGGGCTTGCCGGCTCCGGGGAAGTCCACCTGCACGTGGTCGCCGGCTTGTTCCTGAGCGTGAAACCGCGTTTGGCCGCCGATTCTCGCGAATTCCGCGGCTAGGTGCCGGCCCAAGCGGTCGAGCGCCGCCTTGTTGTGGCTGGGGGATTCCAGTTCGACCAGTTGGCGAAGACACGCGACCATCTCGGACTTTTGCGCGATCAGCCGGCTGATTAGAGATTTCATGCTCAATGACTCAATGAATCAAAATGACCCAATGGCTCAATCGCTCTATAATGACCGTTCCCGATGACACAGACCGCACATCCTGCAGCGGAAGCGCCGGCCGCCGACAGTGGGACCGCGCTGGACATCAATCAGATCCAGGCTATCCTGCCGCACCGCTACCCTTTCCTGCTGATCGACCGCGTGGTCGAGGTCACGCGCAAACAACGCATTGTCGCCATCAAGAACGTCAGCGTCAATGAGCCGTTCTTCGCCGGACATTTCCCCAGCTATCCCATCGTGCCCGGAGTGCTGATCGTGGAGGCCATCGCGCAGGCCGGAGGGGCACTGTTGCTCACCGAGGTCGCGGGCCGCGACGGAAAGCTGATGTTCTTCACCGGCATCGAACGTGCCAAGTTCCGCCGGCCCGTGGTGCCGGGAGACCAGTTGCGCATCGAAGTCGAGGTCTTGGCCTGGCGCTCGACCGCCGTCCGCATGAGCGGCAAGGCGTATGTCGGGGAGAAACTCGCCTGCGAGGCCATTGTGACCTGCGTTCTGGTGGACCGTCCGGCGCCCGGAGACGCTGCCACTCGCAGCAAGGCTGGCGCAGCCGGGCCGGCGTGACATGGCGCCCGTAAAACAGGTCGTGGCTGCTCCCACCGCCGTGATCCATCCCACTGCCATCGTTGATCCCGCCGCAAGAATCCCTGCTTCCTGCCGCATCGGACCCTACTGCACGGTTGCTGCCGGGGTCGAGATGGGCGAAGACTGCGAACTGGTCTCGCACGTGGTGATGGGTGGGCCGACCCGCATCGGCAGCCATAATCGCATCTTCCCCTTCGCCGCAGTCGGGATCGAGCCGCAGGACCTGAAGTACAAAGGCGAGCCGACGCGCCTGGAGATGGGCGACCACAACGTGATCCGCGAGTACGTCACCATCAGCCGCGGGACGTCCGGTGGCGGCGGCTTCACCCGCGTCGGCAGCCACACACTGATCATGGCCTACACCCACATCGCACACGACTGCGTGATCGGCGATCACGTCATCCTCGCGAACGCCGCCACCCTGGGCGGGCACGTGACCGTGGAAGACTGGGCGGTGGTGGGTGCGCTCTGCCCGGTGCACCAGTTCGTGCGCATCGGTGCGCATTCCTATGTCGGAGGCGGCACCACCATCACGCAGGACGTTTTGCCCTTCTCGCTCACCTCCGCCGAACGCGACACCCACGCCTTCGGGCTGAACAAAGTCGGCCTGGAGCGGCGCGGATTCAGCCATGAGCGCATCCGCAAGATCCATCACGCCTATAAGGTTCTGCTCGCCTCCAAGCTCAACACCTCGCAGGCGCTGGCAAAGCTGAAGGCCGAGCCCGGCCGCAGCGAGGACGTGGAAATGCTGATCCGGTTCGTGGAGGCGTCGGAGCGAGGAGTGATCAAGTAACCTCTCCGCCGCGCATAGCCTGCCCCGAGCGAAGCCGAGGGGTGGATGAACGAGGATCTAAACGGCACCGGCGACGATGGCAATACTCGCATCGTCGGCAGCGTGGAGGATCGCGTCGCCGTCGAGCAGCAGGCACTTGCCGGCGTCGAGAGCGAGGCAGGTTGCGCCTGCGCGACTCATAGTCTCGATGGTATTCGTCCCAATCACTGGTACATCGAAGCGCATGTCCTGATCAGGCTTGGCAACCTTGACCACGGTGAGGTTGCGAGCCAGGGTGGACGCCCCAGCCAGGCTGGCCATGATCTCACCGGCGCGCTGAATGGTCGCATCGGTGCCTTCCATGGCTTCCACCGCGACGCATGCTGCCTCGGCCACAACTACCGTCTGGCCGATGTCGTACTGGGCCAGATGTCGTGCGACTTGGCGGCCATAAGCGATGTCGCGCTGCTCCTCGGGCGTAGGCTCCCGGCGCGTCAGAACGCCGGGACGAGCCAGCAGCGGTTCAAGGTAGGCGGTGGAATCCAGCAGCGTAATGCCTTCATCAGCCAGCACGCGGGCCACGGCCCCGATGAGCGCGTCGGTGTTGCGCGCGCGCAAAGAGAACAGCAGCTTGGCCATCCGCCAGTCCGGGCGGATGCTGGAGAAAATTTGCTTGTGCTTTACCTGCCCGGCCATCAGAGCGCGCGTGACTCCCTCGCGCTTGAACATGTCAATGAGATTTTCCAGCTCGCCCAGGGACATCCAATGCACGGCGGCCGCGCCGTGCTGCTCGACTTCGGGAAAAGTTTCTTCCTTGATGGCGGCGACCACCACCTGTTCGCCGCGCGCGCGCGCCGCATCCAGCACCAGCAAGGGGAATCTCCCGTTCCCGGCAATAAGACCGAGCTTCTCGGAGGACATGCAGCCACAGTTTAACTGAACTGGACTGGCGTACGCCGGAAAGAGAAACGGGGCGGAAACTCCGCCCCGTGAACTTGCGTTGAAGCGTGTCCTACGCGACCGCCCGCTTCAGGGCCGACTCGCTTTCTTCGAACCGCTTGTTGATTTCCTTCCAGTTCACCACGTTCCACCAGGCTTTCAGGTAGTCGGCGCGGCGATTCTGGTATTTCAGGTAGTAGGCGTGCTCCCACACGTCGTTGCCCATCACCGGGTAGAGGCCCTGCAGGAAGGGACTGTCCTGGTTGGGAGTGGTGATGATCTGCAGCTTGCGGTCGGCGCCGCGCGCCAGCCACACCCAGCCGCTGCCGAACTGCTTGGTGCCGGCGGTGTTGAACTGCTCCACGAACTGATCGAAGCTGCCAAAGGCCTTGGTGATGGCCTCCGAGACCGGGCCGGTAGCGGGGCCGCCGCCCTTGGGCTGCATGATGTTCCAGAACATGGAGTGATTGGCATGCCCGCCAGCGTTGTTGCGCAGCGCGGTGCGGACGTCCTCCGGCACCTGATTGATGTTGCGCAGCAGATCTTCCACGGTGGGAAACTTCTTCTCCAGGTCCGGGTGCTTCTCCAGCGCGGCGTTGGCGTTGGTCACGTAGGCCGCGTGGTGTTTGTCATGGTGCAACTGCATGGTCTGGGTGTCGATGGTGGGTTCCAGAGCCGAGTAGTCGTACGGTAAGGGGGGCACTTGGTAGGCCATGCTTTATCTCCTTCGCCGGGGCCCCCAGCACGCCCGATTCTGGCGTGATGGGGTGCTAGAAATTGCGTCCCGAATGATACGCCTTATTAGGAGTCTATGGGTGGTCCAGAGGTTGCAGAAATGTGTGGTGCAGGGAGGGTCACGTGGCGCGGGCGCCCTCGCCCCCGACGGCTGTTAGAATCACCCTGCCTTGCCCCCAGACCAGAGAATCCGGGTCGCCGTAATCGGCGCCGGCGCTTTCGGGCGCAACCATGCGCGTGTCTATCGCCAGCTCCAGCAGGAAGGCACGGGCGTCGAGCTGACTGCGATCGTCGATACCGTCGCAACTCGTGCTGCTGCTGTGAGCCGCGAGTTCGGCAATCCACCGTGCCTGTCGTTGGAGCAACTACGCGGCCGAGTGGATGCGGCATCGGTCGCCGTGCCTACGGTCGAGCACTTGAAGGTGGCG
This sequence comes from Terriglobales bacterium, assembly GCA_035632755.1. GTDB lineage: Bacteria > Acidobacteriota > Terriglobia > Terriglobales > Acidobacteriaceae > JAHFUA01. The sequence goes on along the minus strand of DASQGF010000112.1, from coordinate 12,318 downwards.
CGGGCGCTGATGGAAGCCGGCATCGACGTGCTCATTGAGAAGCCGCTGGCGCCGTCGCTGGCCGAAGCTGATGAGATCATCCGCGTTGCCCAGCGGACCGAACGCGTGGTCCAGGTCGGACATCTCGAGCGCTTCAATCCGGCGGTGCGCGCTACCATCCCGCTACTGACGCGGCCAATGTTTTTCGAAGTACACCGCCTGAGCGTGTTCACGCCGCGCTCGCTCGACATTGACGTGATCCTCGACCTGATGATCCACGATCTTGATATCGTGCTCTCGTTCGTGGATTCTCCGGTGAAGGAGATCCGCGCTGTCGGCCTACCCATCCTGACGCCCCGAGTGGACATCGCCAATGTGCGCATGGAGTTCGAATCCGGCTGCGTGGCCAACTTCACCGCCAGCCGCGTCTCCACCGAGCGTGTACGCAAGCTGCGCTTCTTCCAGCCGCGGCAGTACATCTCCATCGACTACTCGCGGCAGGACGTGATGGTGTTTACCGTGGACCCGTCAGCCGCGGCTAAGGCTTCGCCAAACCCAGGAATCGGGATGCAGAAGCCCCCGGTCGTTTCCGAGGAGCCGTTGCACGCGGAGCTGCGGTCATTCCTTGATGCCGTCCGCCATCGCACGCGCCCGCAGGTGCCGCTCGAAGATGGGCGACGCGCACTGGCCGTGGCCTTGGATGTGCTATCGGAGATCCGCGAACACAGCCGGAGGGTTGGGCTGGGGGATTTGTGATTCCTGATTTGTGATTTGGTTGGCCGCCAAAATCACAGATCGCAAATCACCAATCACAAATTCGCAGCCGGGCCGTCCGCGACTATCTGCTGAACTTTGTCTTCTTCTTCTCGGCGTGGCGCTCCAGCGCCAACTGGATCAAACGATCGATCAGCTTGGGATACGGCAGCCCCGACGCCGCCCACAGCTTGGGATACATGCTGATGGCGGTGAAGCCGGGAATCGTGTTCACCTCGTTGACGTAGATCCTCTCGCTCTTGGGGTCCATCAGGAAATCCACGCGCGCCATGCCCGCGCAATCGACAGCGAGAAACGCCTGCACCGCCATCTCCTGCACCTGCTGCATCTGCTTCTTGCTGAGCTTGGCGGGGATGAGGAGTTCGGAGCCTTCGGTGAGGTACTTGGCCTCGTAATCGTAAAACTCCTTGCAGGGAACGACCTCGCCGGCGATCGAAGCCTCAGGGCGGTCGTTGCCCAGCACCGAACATTCGATCTCGCGCGCCTTGCGGTCCTTCCCGCCGACGCCTTCCTCGACGATGAGCTTGCGGTCGTAGGCGGCGGCCTCGTCCATGGCCTTTTCCAGTTCCTTGCGGTCGCGCGCCTTGCTGACTCCCACCGACGAGCCCAGGTTCGCCGGCTTCACGAAGACTGGGTACTTGAGTTTCTTCTCGACTTCTTTACGCACTCGTTTGGGGTCCTTCTCCCAATCGACACGCAAGAAGGTGAGGTGTCCGACGATGGCGAGCCCGGCGTCGCGGAACAGGCGCTTCATTACGTCCTTGTCCATGCCTGCGGCCGAGCCCAGGACGCCCGCGCCAACGTAGGGCAGATCGGCCAGTTCGAGCAAACCCTGGATGGTTCCGTCTTCGCCGAACGTCCCGTGCAGCACGGGAAAGACGACATCCACGTTGATGGCGCGGTCTCCGAGTCGGCGCTGCGGCATATTGCTTTCGAATGGCGCAAGTGAATCGCCCGGCACCGGCGGGATGACGATGGACTCACCCTTCGCCAGCAGCGCTGCTCCGGGCGTGGCCTCGGGATCGCCGGCGCGCAGGTGCTTGGCGCTGGCGAACTCGCCATGCAGGAGCTTCTCGGCGTGGCTTGCGGTGAGCCAGCGGCCCTCCTTGGTGATGCCGATTGGCACGACCTCGTATTTGTCCTTATCGATGGCGTCGAGGATGGAAGCAGCCGAAAGCAGCGAGACTTCATGCTCGCCGCTCCGCCCGCCGAAAAGGATGCCGACACGAAGCTTCTTCATGAGCCGACAATAAACGCAGTCCCTGACGAGTGCAATGTCCGTCTCGGACAATTAAATCGAGGAAGGCCTCAGGGCAGACCGCCTCAGTCGTCCGCGTTTACCGAAACAAATTTAGACCAGAATCTGAACTTGGCTTCCCAGGCACTGATGTGATCATCGGTCCAAATGTCCTGCAGAACGATCGGGACTTCGAAGAAGTATCTAGCTCCTCGACCCTTTGGGCCCCTCAGAAGCCTGCCGCGACCGTACCGCGCGACATAGACGAGGTATGCGCGTCTTGGGCGCAGACAATTACGAGCCTTGATAAGTCGCTCCCATTCCCGCTGCGCGCTCCGCCGGGTCAACAGTTTCCTTTCCTTGAGTTCCAGAACGGCCCACGGCTGGCTGCGCTTGAAGACAACCAGATCGGGGTGGATGCGGAGGTCTTTGCAATAGGGTTTATTCAATACCTTGAACTGCTGGCCGGTAGAATTGCCTTCTTCAAAATACCTGGCGATCAGATGCCACGCCACTGCTTGGAGGTCTGCCTCAGAGACGATTTCATACCTTTCATACTTTTCGCGGATCGCCTTAATAAGCGGCCCCATCACGAATGCATGAAAGTCCCTAATTCCACGTTTCATCTAACGCTCGCGTCAACAATCTTGAAGAGCTTATCGACAAACCTGACATTCGCCTCTCTTGCGTCCCGCAATCCGTGGGTTTTCGCTACAGTTTGAAGCCTCTGTAGCTCTAGGGGCGGAACTTTTCGCCTCTTTCCGTATCTCTGCAGCAGACAGTACTTCGTACTCCAGTAGATCTTGGCAAAGTACCGATTTCTAATGTTCGCCGGAAGCCTGTTGTAGGCCTGGATATCGCTCTTCACGTGTTGAGGGTTCGCGGTTTTGAGCACCAGGTCCCTTGCTCGTGAGGAAATCTTATGAACTGTCTTAAAAGCACCCCGCCCGGAAACTGAACTGCTCGGGAAAATGAGGTGGATTATCGTCTTGACCGCCTTGTGAGGAAAGTGCCGCGTGCCTCGCACCTTCTTGTAGGAATCGACAAATTGGTCTATGAAAAGCGCCTTCCTGTAAATTCGAGCATGTCTCACGTGGGCCTCGCCGTCCCGAGTTTAGAGGATTCGCTGTTTCAACGCCCTACAAAATCTTCTTCCCAAACACCGACAGCGTCAGCTCCACCGCCAGGTCCGCCGTCTGGTTGTGCTCGTCGATCACCGGGTTGACCTCGACGATCTCGAAGCTGGTGAGGCGCCCGTGGTCGGCGATGATCTCCATGGCCAGATGAGCCTCGCGGTACGTCGCGCCGCCGCGGACAGGAGTGCCCACGCCGGGCGCGTCCTCGGGATCAACCCAGTCCATGTCGAGCGACACGTGATAGCCGGCGGTGCCGCGGCCGGCGGCGCGCAGCGCATCTTCCATGACGGCGCGCATGCCGCGCTCATCGATGTCGCGCATGGTGTAGACCTCGATGCCGGCCTTGCGCACGTTCTCCTTCTCGGCGGCGTCGATGTCGCGCACTCCCACCAGCACGCAGTTTTCCGGCGCGACCTTGGGCGAGAAGCCGAAGATGTTGGCCAGCTCCGGCGGCCCCAGTCCCATGATGGCGGCCAGAGGCATGCCATGAACGTTGCCGCTAGGCGAACTCTCGGGGGTGTTGATGTCGGGGTGGGCGTCAATCCAGATAAGGCCGAGCTTCTGGTTCTGCCGGCGCAGGAACTCGGAAACGCCCGAGACCGTGCCGACAGCAACGGAGTGGTCGCCGCCCAGCACGACCGGCGTCTTGCCGGCCTCCAGCGTCTTCAGCACCAGTTCGGCGTGCTTGGTGCAGGTAGCGGTGATCTCTTTCAGGTACTTGGCGTTGGGATGGCCTTCCTTCTTCTGCTCGGGGATGGCAACGACGATGTTGCCGGCGTCTTCCACCACGTGTCCCAGCGCCTCGAGACGGGCTTCGAGGCCGGCCACGCGCACCGCCGACGGGCCCATATCCACGCCCCGGCGCGACTGGCCGAGGTCGAGAGGGACACCGATGACCCGTATCTTCCTCCGTGAAATGTTGGTGGCTGCTGTCGCCATTCTCAGCTCTTACCCTTTGGCTAAAGATGCCACGGATTTGCGCGGATAACTACAGATTCTTGCCAATCCGTGTTGATCCGTGTGAATCCGTGGCCGCTTTGGTTTTCGTGTAGAGACGCAGCATGCTGTGTCTCTACAGCTACGGATAAATCCTGGTCAGCGTGCGCGCGAACGGGATCGCTTCCCGCAGATGCTCAATCCCGCAGATCCAAGTGACCACCCGCTCGATGCCCATGCCGAAGCCGGCGTGCGGCACGCCACCGTACTTGCGCAGGTCGAGGTACCACTTGAACGCCTCCTCCGGCAGGCCGTGCTCACGGATGCGTTTGAGCAGCAGCTCGTAGGAGCCGATGCGCTGCGAGCCGCCGATGATCTCGCCGTAGCCCTCGGGCGCCAGAACATCCACGCAGAGCGCAACCTCGGGCCGCTGCGGATCGGGTTCCATGTAGAACGCCTTAATCGCGGCCGGATAGCGGTGCACCATCACCGGCCGGTCGAATTTTGACGAAAGATACGTCTCGTCGGGAGAGCCGAGGTCGCCGCCCCACTCGAAGCGGTTTTCCAGCTCGTCCTTGGCGTGGCCCTCCTGCAGCATCTTTACGGCTTCGTCGTAGGTGATGCGCGGGAAGGGCGTGTCGATCCTCTCCAGCGGCGCGAGGTTGCGGCCGATGGTCTCCAGTTCCAGACGGCGGCGCTCCAGCACGCGCTTGACGATGAACGTCACGAACTCCTCCGCCAGCTTCATCAGGTCATCGAGCGTAGCGTAGGCGACCTCCGGCTCGACCATCCAGAACTCGGTCAAGTGGCGGCGGGTCTTCGATTTTTCCGCGCGGAAGGTCGGCCCGAAGGAATAGACCTTACCCAGCGCCATGGCCGTGGCCTCGATGTAGAGCTGGCCAGACTGCGTGAGGAAGGCCTCTTCGCCGAAGTAATCGACCGGGAACAGCGTGGTCGTACCCTCACAGGCCGCCGGCGTGAGGATGGGCGGGTCGGTGAGGATGAAGCCGCGCTCGTCGAAGAAGTCGCGCGCCGCCTTGATCACCTCCGCGCGCACGCGCAGGATCGAAGCCTGCCGCGGCGTCCGCACCCAGAGATGGCGGTGCTCCATCAGGAAGTCCACGCCGTGTTCCTTGAGCGAGATAGGAAACGGGTCTGACTCGGGAACCGGTTGCACCACGCGCACTTCATTGACGTCAAGCTCGTAGCCGCCGGGCGCGCGCTTATCGGCCCGCACCTTGCCGGTGACGATCACGCTCGATTCCTGGGTGAGCTTCTTGACCGAGTCGAACATCTCCGGCGGGACGGCATTCTTCGCCACCACGCCCTGGATCACCCCGGAGCCGTCGCGGAAGATGGGAAACAGCAACTTACCGCTCTCGCGCAGGTTGTAGAGCCACCCGCGAATGGTGACGCTCTGGCCTTCGTGCTTGCCGATCTCGCGGATGATGGTGACCGGCGCCTGGGTCGCGGTTATGTTTGCGGTGGACATGAGAAACCTCAGGGCTAAGAAGCCCGTACAGGATACGCCTCGGTTTCATCTGCGTTAATCCGCCCCTCGACTTCGCTCGCGACAGGCTATCCGCGGCAAATGAACTAGCTGGGCTGCGGAGGCGGCGCGGGAGTTGCGGGACCGGGCTGCCCCTCTGGCGCCCCGGTGTTGACCAGGTCCTTCAGTTCCTTGCTGGGCTTGAAGAAGGGGATCTTCTTGGCGGGGACTTCGACGCGGTCGCCGGTCTTGGGATTGCGTCCGACGCGCGGATTGCGCTGGCGGGTGCGGAAGCTGCCGAAACCACGGATCTCGATCTTGTCGCCGGCGCGCAGCGAGTGCACGATGCTGTCGAAGATGGTCTCGACGATTACCTCGCTGTCCTTGCGCGTCAGCTCGACCTGCCGCGAAACTTCGTCGATCAAATCCGCTTTCGTCATTGCCACCTCACTTCCTCTGCATTGCCGGGCCCAGTTCTCGTTCCGAATCAGTATCTTACATCGCGGGGACCCCGGGCAACCCGCTCATTTCCACAGGTAATAGAACCCGACGTTGCTCTGCATGAGTTTGGCCCTGTCGGGTAGGTATTCGGAAACATCGCCGAAGAGCAGGTCGAGCAGCGTGCGCCGCTGTTTTTCCGGGTGTACGAGCGTGGGTTCGCCTGTGATACCGACCGATTTGGCCGTGTCCTCGACCGCGGCCTGGAAATCGCCGAACTCGTCAATCAACTTCAGTTGCTTGGCTTGCTCTCCCGTCCACACCTTGCCGTCGGCCAGGGAGCGGACGTCCTCTTCCTTCAATTTGCGTCCTTCCGCCACGGCATGAATGAACTGCCCGAACATGTTGTCGAGCAACTTCTGGAGGTATTCGCGCTCGGCCGGGGTCAGATCGCGGGAGGGATTGCCCGTATCCTTGAACTCTCCGGTCTTGAGCACCACGTCTTTCATCTTGGCCCAGCGGATGAGGTCGCCGTAGTTGTACCACTCGGCGATCACGCCGATGCTGCCGACGATGCTGCCGCGGTCGGCGAAGATCTTGCTGGCGGCAGAGGAGATGTAGTAGCCGCCGCTGGCCCCCACCGTTTCGATCGAAGCCACGACGGGCTTTTTCTTTTTATCGCGGATGCGTTTGACTTCCTGGTAGATCTCCTCCGAAGCCGCAACGCCACCGCCAGGCGTGTTGATATGGAGAATGATGGCTTTGACGGAATCGTCACTGGCGAGCTTCTTGAGATCCGAGACCACCGTCTTGGGCTCGATGATCACGCCCTCGATGTCCACGACACCGATCTTGTCACCGAAGCCGCCGAAGGCTTCCTTTCTCTCCCCGCTGCGCAGACTCAGGTAAACCAGCGTGAACACCGCCAGCACAAAGAGAAAAAAGGCGCCGCCGCCAATCACAATCCATAGCAGGGTACGGGACTGTCGCTCTTCCGCCATCGCGAGCGGCTAGTGTAACACCGCGTCCGCCGCGAGAAACAATCTCTGCTGCGCCGCGCGCTAGGCTTCCGCGATCGGGCCGGTGCGGTGGAAGTGGTAATCCAGGATACGGGCAGCGAGCGCGGGGGGCATGCCTTCCACCGCAGAATCCGCTTGGCGCACGATCTCGCCGCGACACAGGATCTCGGTGGCCGCCATCCCGAAAACGTCGGTCGGCAATTCCACGCTGAGCTCCAGGCGGGCATTGGGTTCCAGCGGCTGGTCGGTTCGGAAGAGCACGCCTGAGCGGCTGATATTCTCGGTGGTGCCGTGCCGCCACAGGGTGTCGCCGGCCAGACGGTAGTGCACCGGAAGCTGCAGGGTGAACCGCGGGGCGCGCGGTGGAAGACCGGTCTCGGCTTCGATCGCATACTGCTTGGTCAATGGCATCTTGGATTTCTCCGTTTCGGGGGTTGGGGTTTCCAGCACTTCGCGCACCTTGCGGGTGAGCGCATCGAGGGTGAAAGGTTTCTGCAGGAAATTATTCGAGTTCTCGATCATGCCGTTGCGCCAGATGGCATTTTCGGTATAGCCCGACATGAACAAAATCCGCGTCTTGGGGCTGAGCGCGGCCATGCGCTGTGCCAGTTCGCGCCCGTTCATTACCGGCATGATGATGTCGGTCAGCAGCAGGTGAATGACGCCGCGGTGCCGCTGTGCTACTTCGATGGCCGCCGCCCCGTGCTCCGCCACCAGCACGGTGTAACCGCGCATCTCCAGGAACTGGCGGGTGAGGTCGCGGAGTTGCGGCTCGTCTTCCACCACCAGGATGGTCTCGTGGCCCTGGGGCGGCCCCGCCGGCGCAGGCTGCAGAGCGGGTTTTTCTTCCGCCTCCTCCACCCGTGGCAGGTACACCTTGAAGGAGGTGCCGTGCCCGAGTTCGCTGTATGCCCAGATGTAGCCGCCGCTCTGCTTGACGATGCCGTACACCATCGACAGGCCGAGCCCGGTGCCTTTCTGTCCCTTGGTGGTGAAGAAGGGCTCGAAGATGTGCGACTGGGTGTCTTTGTCCATGCCCATGCCGGTGGCGCTGATGGCCAGCATCACGTACTCTCCGGGAGCGACCCCGGGATGGCGGCGGGCGTAGGCATCGTCCAGCGTCACGTTGGCGGTCTCGATGGTCAGCTTGCCGCCGCCGGGCATGGCGTCGCGCGCGTTGACCACCAGGTTCATGACCACTTGCTCGATCTGGCCCGGGTCGGCTTTCACCTTCCACAGCGCATCGGCGGGGAGGGTCGCCAGTTCAATGTCTTCCCCGATGAGCCGTGGCAGCATCTTCAGGTTTTCGCTGACCACGGCGTTCAGGTCGAGCACCTTGGGGGTCAGCATCTGTTTGCGGCTGAAGGCCAGGAGCTGCCGGGTCAGCGAGGTGGCGCGGTCGGCGGCGTTGGCGATCTCTTGCGCACACCCGCGCAGTGAGGGGTCGGGGCCCAGTTTCTGCAGTAGGAATTCGCAGTAGCCGGAGATCACCATCAGCAGGTTGTTGAAGTCGTGGGCGATGCCCCCGGCCAGGCGTCCCACGGCCTCCATCTTCTGCGACTGCCGCAGTTGCTGTTCGAGCGCGCGCTGCTCGGTGATGTCCTCGGCGTAAAGCTCGAAGGAGACGGTCTTGGCGGTGTCGCGGATGGGACGGCCGGAAACGCGCACCACCATCGCCGAGCCGTCCTGCCGCGTCCATTCCGCTTCCACCTTATCGAAGCTGCGCCCGGTGAAGCACTCCAGCAGCAATGCCCGCTGTTCGGGATCGCGGTAGATGTCGGTAGCCAGGTTGCGTCGCAGGAGTTCGTCTCCACCGCTGAAGCCAAGCATCGCGATCAGGGCTGGATTGGCATCCACGAGCTGGCCGTCCGCGTTGGAACGGCAGATGCCATAGGGCGCGTTCACCACCAGCGAGCGGAAGTTTGTCTCCGAGGCCTTAAGCGCCTGCTGCGCCGACCGCAGGGCTGCATTGAAGGCGCAGATCAGCAAGGCCACCAGCACGAACAGAGCCAGGTGGACCATGTAGTCCTTGAACGCGCGGAAGGAGGGCTGCATCGGCAAGAAGAAATACGCATCGCCCAGGACGCAGAAGGCCGTGGTGGTCAGGCCGGGCTTCCAGCCGCCGAACCATGCGCTCACCATCACCGCCAGTGCGAACACCAGCAGCCGCGTTTCCACCATCGGGGAATAAACTGTCAGGAGCAGGGCGACCGTGCTCGAGAGCAGGGCCACACCGTAGCGGAGGACGGGCGGGTCCTCCGGCGGGACGAAGCGTGCGCGGGATCGGGGGAGTTCGAGAAACATTGCCCGCCTCACAGTCCACATCGTAGCCCCGTGTCCGGCAGGCGGGCTAATTACGGGGGTGCAGGCGCGAGGTGGTCGAAAGGCGCAGCGAGGGCATCGTCCGCCGATGCGCATAGGTGGTTACTGCGCCCGAGAGTTGGGACTGAGCGTCGCCGGAGCGGGTGTTCCCATTGACACCCGCCGGATGCTGCTCTAGAGTAAGTGTTTACTTACATGGCGACGACCACCCAAATGCGTGTGCCCGCGCGCGACCGACGCTTGCAGATCATGGAGGCCGCCAAGGAACTGTTCGCGCAGCAGGGATTCGAGGGCACCACCACCCGCCAGATTGCCGGGCGCGCGCGGGTGAACGAAGCCATCATCTTCCGGCATTTCCCCAGCAAGGAAGCCCTCTATTGGGCCATCATCGACCACCAGTGCGAAGTGGCGGGGTGGCAGCAGAGCCTGCGGCGGCACCTCAGTTCGGGCGCAAGCGAGCGGGAGGTTTTTGCCGGCATCGCCGAAGAGATCCTCATCCGTCGCGCCAAGGACGGCAGCCTGAGCCGGCTGCTGCTGTTCAGCGCGCTGGAGAACCAGCGACGCTCGCAGCGCTTTTTCCAGACCCACGTGGTGGAATACTACGAGCTCATTGCGGAATACATCCGACGGCGGATCGAGGAAGGGGCGTTTCGCGCGGTCAATCCGCTGCTGGCGGCGAGGGGGTTCGTCGGCATGGTCGTGTACCACTCCCTGATCCAGGAGATCTACGGCGCGAAACGTTATCAGGACTTTGACGTCAAAGAGGTAAGCGAGACGCTTACCGACATCTGGCTGGGCGGGATGGAAACCGGCAACGCCCAGAATCCTCGGCGTAAGGCAAAATAGAACCGCAGCTCAGGGTGTAACTGATGATCCTCGGCTTTCCCATGAAACCCTCACGCACGTTCAAGAGGGCGGCCCTCGCTGGCGCGCTGGCCATCGGGCTTCTGCTCTGCGGATGCAGCGAGAAGAAGCAGCAGGCGGTGGCGCCACGCGTGCCCGTCACCGTCGCCGACGTGGTGCAGAAGACCGTCCCGATTCAGGTACGGGTCATTGGCAATGTTGAAGCTTACTCGACGGTCGGCGTGAAGCCGCAGATCACGGGCGAGATCGTGGGCGTACATTTCAGCGAGGGCCAGGACGTCAAGAAGGGCCAATTACTGTTCACGTTCGATCCGCGGCCGTTCGAAGCCGACCTGCTGCGCGCCCAAGCCAACCTGGCCCAGGATGAGGCCAAGGCGAAGAACGCCGAAGTCGAAGCCCATCGGTATACGAAGCTGGTGGAGGCTGGTGTGGTGGCGAAGGAACAGGCAGAGCAAATCCAGACCAACCACGAGGCCATGGTCGCGACGGTGAAAGCCGACCGTGCGCAAGTGGTGTATGCGCGGGTGCAATTGGTGTACACCAGGATCTACTCTCCCATGGACGGCCGCACCGGCAGCCTGATGCTGCACCTCGGGACCGTTGTGAAAGCCAATCCCGACAACCCCATGATCACCATCAACCAGGTCAACCCCATCTACGTGACTTTTTCGGTGCCGCAGCAGGTGTTGCCCGAGATCAAGCAGCACATGGCCAAGGGCAAGCTGAGGGTGACCGCCGTCATCCAGGGCCAGGAAGACCGCCCCGAGGCGGGGACGCTCACCTTCGTCGACAATAACGTTGACCTGAACACCGGGACCATCAAGCTGAAGGGCACGTTTGAGAACAGCAACCGGCGCCTGTGGCCAGGGCAGTACGTCAACGTGGCGCTTACCCTGGCCGAGCAGCCGAATGCCATCGTGGTGCCGACGCAAGCCATCCAGACGGGTCAGCAGGGTTCCTACGTATTCATCGTGAAGCCCGATCTGACCGCCGAGTCGCGGCCGGTGAAGGTGGAACGCAACATCGACAACCAGGCGGTGATCGAGTCCGGGCTGAGCGCGGGGGAGAAAGTGGTGACCGACGGCCAGATACGCCTCGTGCCCGGGGCCAAGGTCGAGATCAAGAACGGCGGCATGCAGGCGCAGGAAACGAAGCCATGAACATCGCCGAGCTTTTCATCAAGCGGCCGGTCATGACCACGCTGGTCATGGCCGCCATCCTGCTTTTCGGCATCATGGGCTATCGCCTGCTTCCGGTCAGCGACCTGCCCAACGTGGACTTCCCCACCATCCTGGTTAGTGCCACCCTGCCCGGCGCGACGCCCGAGACCATGGCTTCGGCAGTGGCGTTGCCGCTGGAAAAGCAGTTCTCCACCATCGCCGGCGTCGACAACATGACTTCGGTGAGCGCGCAGGGCGCCAGCACCATCACCCTGCAGTTCGCGCTCGACCGCAACATCGACGCCGCCGCACAGGACGTGCAGTCGATGATCTCCAAGGCGGCCAGGGACTTGCCGCAAAACATGCCGGCGCCGCCTTCCTATCAGAAGGTGAACCCCGCCGACCAGCCGATCTTGTATCTGGCGCTGGGCTCGCCCACGCTGCGGCTCTCCGACGTGGACGAATACGCCGAGACGCTGATGGCGCAGCGCATTTCCATGGTCAGCGGCGTGGCCCAGGTGCAGGTGTACGGATCGCAGAAGTACGCGGTGCACGTGCAGCTCGACCCACGCGCGCTCGCCTACCGCCAACTCGGCATCGACGAGGTGGAGGCCGCTGTCGAGAAGGGGAACGTGAACCTGCCGACGGGCACGCTGTACGGCCAGCACCAGGCGTTTGCCGTGCAGGCGAATGGGCAGCTCATGGACGCTGCGGCCTACAGGCCGCTGATCGTGGCTTACCGCAACGGCTCGCCGGTGCGCATCGAGCAGATCGGCACCGCCATCGACAGCGTGGAGAACGACAAGCTCGCGGCCTGGTACAAGGACACGCGGGCCATCGTCCTGGCCATCCAGCGCCAGCCCGGCACCAACACCATCGAGGTGGTGAACTCGATCAAGGCCCTGCTGCCCACCTTCCGCGCGCAGATGCCCGCCTCGGTGGACCTGAACATCCTCTACGACCG
>DASQGF010000111.1:0-13273 GCA_035632755.1 Terriglobales bacterium | reverse complement strand
GGGATACTCGCGCCCCTGGATCTTCAGGCAGTGAACCCCGAGATCAATGAGCGAAGGCATATCGTCCAGGAAAAAGAAAGCGTCGTTCCTGAGCGCGATAAGAGGTTCCAGCAGTTTCTTGTCGTCGAACAGTTTCCACTGCTCCAGGCAGATGCGGTAATCCAAACCGCCGCGATTGGGGCTGCCCCGGAACAGGTCCTTGCCGAAATCATCGGTGGTGCGTTCCAGCCGGTGATACGGCGACATCCAACATTTGCCAAGGTAGGTGTAGCACTTGTTGGAGTGAATAAGGACTTCGATACCCACATCCAGGTCCGCCTTGCGCGATGCCAGCTCGCGCAGCGTAAGTTTGGTGTCGGCCACCACTTGTGAGACCCCGATGGAGCGGTAGAACTTGACGTCCTCGTTGTTCAGAACATTGGCGCCGATGCTGGCATGGAGCACGAGATGAGGGAATTGGCGATGGACCTGCGCGATGGCGCCTACGTCGGTCATGATCGCGCCATCGATACCCCAGCCGACGAACTTTTCCATCTTCTCCAACAGCGCGGGGATTTCGCGCGACTGCATATTGGTGTTGATGGCGACACGCGCCTTTGCCCCGCCGGAATGGGCGATACCGATGGCCGCGTGCAATTGCTCGTCGGAGAGTTCGTAGGCATCGCGTCGCCGGCTCCAGCCACGCGCCCCCACATAAATCGCGTTGGCGCCGTTCTCCACGGCCACCTTCGCCATTTCCAGGTTACCTGCGGGCGCTAGTAGCTCAACCATCGTTCACCTCAAAAGACGCCAAACCAGAAACTCAGCAGGTCGCGCCTTGTCCCACGCGGTTGCCGAGGTATTCGCTGCCGGTGCAGCCGAAATAAAAACCGTTGCACAAACCCACCGCCGTGTGTTCGCGAATCGTATCCCACGCAGACTCGCCCACCGTGCCATCACCGGCGAGGGCGCGCTCCAGCGCTGCGCGGTAAATCTTCGCCACCTCCAGACGGTACGCTGGCGTCTCGTACGCCGCCTCGATGCGGAATACCCTATGACCTGCAGCGATCAGTTCCGGCAAGTGCTCGAGCATGCACACATCCTTGCCGCTCAGCACGCCCTTGCCCACGGTGCGCATGGCCCAGTCACCCTGCTTGAGGAACAGGCGTTGCTGGCATAGCGTCGGGCACTTCTCCGGCCAGTTCTTTTCATACTCCAGCAAGAAACAATAATCGGAGATTCCCAGCGGCATCTTGCCGTGGACCAGGAGTTCGGCCGGCAAACCCGTACCATCCGTGATGGCTTTCACCTCGTCCAGGCTGATCTCGTAATTGGGCGTAAAGCGGACCGCGCCATACTCTTTCAGCACCTGCACGCCTGCGTCCGTGTACACGTTGGCAAATCCGCCGATGTGGGCGGGGATGCTGGGAAACTGTTCGTGCAGCATGCGCAACGCGCCGAGGTTGTGCACTTCGACGCCATCGGCGCCGGCCTCAGCGGCGGTCTCGATCGCTTTCTGCACCTTCGGCAGTGCCTCATTTCGCGGCGCGGCATAGGAAGTCACATAGGCGAGCAAACCCTGGTCCTGTACGCGCGCGATTCCTTCCTTGAGGTCATCCATGCGCTCCAGGAAGTTTTCCTCGAACGCGCGGCAATAGATGTTGCCCAGGTAGACGGCGTCATAGGCGCTGAGGTCGGACTCGCGCAAGTTGCGCAGGTTAGAGATGGTCGTAGTGAGTTCGAAAGTGCGCATTTCAACGTCCTTGTACAGTCCACATTGCCGGCAGCACGGCATCGTGCCCGTCGTGCTTCTCCCCGCTTTTCCAGGCGTCGATCGCGGAGCGATACCGGCGGGTGATGGCGCCCACCGTCCCTGGGGAGAGGCTCCGACCCTGGATCTTGATGGTGTCGGCGCCCGCATCGAGGAACGCCGCAACGTAGACGATGCGGCTGATCTGCCGGCTGGGAAACAAGTACCGGCCAGCCTCCGCGCCATCGTACAGCAGCGTCCACGGTTGCTGGCAAACGCGGAAACAGGCACCCACGCCGCCGCGCTTGACGCTGCCCCCTAAACGTTGCCCCGGCCGGGCCTGCTCCGCGGCGGCAAAATTGAGATAGCTGGGCATCCAGCACTTTCCGAGCTGAATGAACTCCTGCACCATGTGCAGCATGACCTCGACCTGGACCGAGGACCTTGCCTTCACCTCCGCGATCTCCTGCGGATCGAGATACCCCGGCAGCACCACCGCCGTTGCACCCAGGTCCTGATAGAAGAGAACGTCGCGGGTGTTCAGCGCGCCGCAGCCGATGCTGGCAGTGATCGCCAACCCAGGCAGCATCTGCCGCACTTCGCGCAGCAATCCAGCGTCGTTCACTATAACGCCATGCAGTCCCCAGCCCACGAATTCGGCCAGTTCGCGCAGGAGCGCCTGTCGCTCCTGCGGCTTGGGAACGATGTTCGCCGCAAGCTCCACTCTCTTCCGGAGGGCATGGGCCATCTCGATGCAGCGGCGCAATTTGCCACGATCGAGTTCGCCTCGCGCGCCGCCACGGCTCCAACCCTTCAATCCGACATAGATCGCGTCCGCACCTGCCTGAAAGGCCTGAACCGCCGCCTCGAGGCTGCCCGCGGGAGCCAGCAGCATCGCCCGCCGCTGGTCAACGCGCGGGCTGGGCGTGGCAAGATGTGCGTGAAACGTCGCATCCATAGCTGGAGTTACTTAGGATAGGCTAGTAGGCTCGAATTGCTCTCTCTGTGACGACGGTCACGCGGGGTGGTGATTTGCGAACGTTGGTCGTGAACTCGAGATGTTCCGATGTGCCTGGGCGCTTACTGCTCTTCGTGTACGTACGGCAGCCAGCGCAACATCCGGTTCTGCAGCCGCGTCACGACCTCATTCAGCAGGATGCCGATGATTCCGGCGATGATGACGGCGCCGTAGGTCTCCGGAATCCGGTAGGTAGCCTGATATTCGTAGATTCCGCGGCCCAAGCCGCGCTCCCCAAGCCCAATGAACATCTCCACCGCGATCACCAGCATCAGCGCATAGGAAACCGCGGTCCGCACGCCGTCGAATATGCGGGGCAGGGCCTCGTAGAACAGCACCTCGCCGATGGTGTCGAGCGTGTCCAGGTTCCAGAGGCGTGCCTGGTAGAGCCGGCGCTTATTGCTCAACGCCGCCCCCGAGACGGTGTTCACCAGGATCACCAGCAGGCTCGGATAAGCAGCCAGCGCCACCACGGACTTCTCCCCCACGCCGATCACGATCAGGAACAGAGGAAACAGCGCGGACGCGGGAATGGATCGCAGCGCGTGCAGTGGGCCCTCGACAATCCGGTACATGCTTAGCCGGTATCCCAGCAGGAGCCCAAGCGGGATTCCGAACACGCACGCAATCGCCAGCGCGCTCAGAACCCGGCCCAAGGTCAGCCCGATGTCCGAAAGCAGTCGTTCTCGAAACATTACCGGCACGGCGCGCACCACACTCCACGGCGTGGGTAGGATAATAGGATCCACCACGCGGGCCCCGGACACAGCCGCCCAGAGCACGAGCAGAGCACCCAGCAACATCCACTTCCGCGCATTGGGCTTAGACCAGGCCATCTCGAATCCCAGCAATAAGTGCTTGTTGCATGGCCGCGTAATCGGGTGCCCCCGGTTCCCGGGGGAAACCCTTGCTGAATTCCAGGTCGGAGATGATGCGCACCGGCCGCTGGCCGATCACCACGCATCGGTTTCCCAGAGCAAGCGCATCCGAGATGTTGTGTGTGATGAGCACCAGGGTGATGCAATCCCTGACTGCCAGCTCCTGTAGTGCTGCGATGATCTCGGCCTTCACTTTGCGATCGAGCGCCGAGAATGGCTCGTCGAGGATGACCAACTCCGGCTTCCAGGAGAGACAACGGGCCAGCGCTACCCGTTGCAGTTCGCCTCCCGAAAGGCTGGCGGGATACGCGTCTGCCAGCGCCCCAAGACGGAACAACGACATCAGGTAGCAGATCCGTTCTTTGCGCTGAGCCGGGTCCCACCCCAGCTTCTTCAGGGGATACCTGATATTCCGCGCCACCGTTTGCCAGGGAAAAACGCTGTTGATGGGATGCTGGTCGATGTACACCACGTCCCACCGGTTACGGAATTCGGCGGAGCGGCGCACCTCGCCCGCCTGAGGGCTCAGGATGCCGGCCATGATCCGGCCCAGTGTGCTCTTGCCCGACCCGCTCGGGCCCATCAGGGCCAGGATCGAACCCTGCTGCACCGACAACGAAAAATCATCGTAGAGACGACCCGCACTGTTCTCCGCATGCCCGGGGAAAGAAAACGCGAGATGTTCCACGGCCAGCGCCGGTTGCGGGGCTTGAGTGGGAGCGCTCATCGGGAGGAGTCTACCAGCCGGTGGGCATCGATTCTCTGCGGGATCTCACCGCTGTCATAAAGCAGGTCGATGAATTGCTGCAGGTTGTGGACGTCCACTTCATTTTGCAGCGTGACGTCGGACACGTTCACGCGGGCAGCAATCTCCGGCTTGATCTTCGTGAATTTCGGCAGCAGCGTCCGCGCCTCCTGTGGGTGGGCCGCCATAAACTGGATTCCCTCCTGCAGCACGCGTACTGAGCGTGCCGCCAGCGCCGCGTTCTTGCGCTCGAAGTCGCGCGAGATGACTGAAACGCCAATGGGACAGGGGTTCAACAAATCGGCATACACGGAGCCGATCAGTGTGCGGTATCCGCCATGCACCAGGGCTGTCGTCGTGACCGGCTCGTAGGAAAAAAGCGCATCCACGGCTCCTGACTCCAGGCTCGCCAGTTGCGCCGCCGGCGCCAGTTGCACGAAGGAAACCGATTCCGCTCGTACCCCGTGCTTCTTCAGAAACGTGATGAACATCTTCTGCGGCGCCGTGCCAGGGAACAGCCCGATCTTCTTCCCTTGCAAGTCCTGCAGCGTCCGGATTGGCGAGCCTTCTTTGACGAGGACCTTGTCCAGCGCGTTGGATGGGTTCATGAGGCTGTGGGACAGGATCCGCACCTTGCCCGGGTGCCGGATCTCCAAGTGCACGATCGGTACGAGTGAAACCGCCGGCAGCAGATCGGCCTGTCCCGCCACCAGCGCATTGACCAGATCGTTGCTGCTGTCCAGCGAGATCGTCTCCAGTTTCACTCCCTCCTTCTCGAAGAGGTGATTTTCCTGGGCCACGAACACCGGCAGGCTGGGAATGATCGGCGGGTACGCCATGCGCACGGTCCGCCCGTTGCTCCGGGGCCAGAAGAGAGCGCCGAGCACTAACGCCAGGAAGGACACGCCGATGAGAAGTACATGTTTCGTACGCACCCGGTTTGGTAAAGCCTCCATCAAGTCAGAGTGTTTGTGCGCAGGTGGCTCTGCCCAGCGTAATCGGGAGCCGTCGGCTCCAATCAGGCAAGGATTCTAACGCGGTCACTCTGTGCTGTAGAGAGAGTAAGAGTGTACGTCCGTCCTGGGGCAGCCGGCAGGCTTCAGTTCTCGTTGCTAAGCTTGGTGATTGCCGATGAACCGGCGCTCGGGTCGCCGACGCGTTTCACCCGTTTGCGTATGAGCTTCAGTTCGTCTTGCACGACGGCCACGGCTTGCAGCCAGAAATCCGGCCGGCGGCCCAGCAGGCTCATGACACGGGTCCGGTCGACGAAGGCGAGCTCGGAATCCTCCACTGCCTCCGCCGTCTTCAGGTAGGGCTGATCGGAAACCGTGGCCAGCAGGCCCAGGATGTGGCCACGGCCGACGGTGCGATGCGTGCGTTGTCCGTCGGCGCAATCGCGCGCCAGCCGCACCTTTCCTTTGACCACGACAAAAACACCGGTGGGGTGTTGTCCTTGTTGGAAGACGAGTGTCCCCCGCGGACTTGCGACAGCAGTCCCCATCTGTTGTAGCGCTGGCGCCAGTTCCGAGTGGGAATCTGGCGGCGAGGCCGGCTGCACTTGATGGACGGATTGTGGTGAGTCCATGTTCCACCCCGTTTGCGCATGCTGCCTACGGCAGAAGCGACTCGATTCGGCTCCCCCTTCTTGCCACCCGCGAGGACCATCACATATACAGGCCGCCGTTGACGTTCAGTTCCTGCCCAGTGATGTAACCGCCATGTGCGGCCAGGAATACTGCGGCCTTCGCCACATCGTCCGGGTCGGCAAATCGCCCCAGCGGGATCTTTGCCCTGATCTTTGCGGCGACATCTTCCGGCATCGCCGCCACCATTTCGGTCGAGGTGTAGCCCGGCGCGATGGCATTGGCGGTGATGTTGTACTTGGCCAGCTCCAGAGCCAGCGTCTTGGTGAACGCCATAATCCCGCCCTTGCTGGCCGAATAGTTGCTCTGGCCAAAGGCGCCGGCCTGGCCGACGACCGAGCTGATGTTGATGATGCGCCCGAACTTTTGGTTCATCATTGCGGGAACGGCTGCGCTGGTGCATAAGAACGTGCCGTTCAGATTCACCGCCATGACCTCCGCCCAATCATCCTCGGTCATCTTCCTGAGGGACTTGTCGCGGACGATGCCGGCATTGTTTACCAGAATATCGAGCCGCTGCCACTTGTCGAGGACCTCCTGCACGATGTGCTGCGCTTCTTCCTTTTTCGAGACGTCACCCTGCACCAGGAGGCAATCACCGCCCAGGTCATGGATCTCCTTGGCGACGGATTCTGCATGTGCCGCATCGCTGCGGAAGTTGATGGCCACTGCGGCGCCCCGGCGGGCCAGCTTGATCGCGATCGCGCGCCCAATGCCGCGCGAAGCCCCGGTGACAAGCGCGATTTTTCCTTTCAGTGGACGAGCCCCGTTCCCATTTGGCTGGTGCATACGCATACTCCTCTCTTCTACATATGAAACCCGCCGTTCACATTCAACTCTTGTCCTGTGATGTAGTCCGCATCCGCGGCGAGGAATCCGGCAGCCTCGGCTATTTCTTCCGGTTCCGCGAACCGGCCCAGCGGGATCCTGGCTTTCGCCTGCGCCGCTATCTCCTTGGGGATAGCCTGCACCATGTCGGTCAAGGTGTATCCCGGCGCAATAACGTTGGCGGTGATGTTGTACCGGGCGGTTTCGAGCGCCACCGTTTTGGTGAAAGCGATGATTCCGCCCTTGCTGGCGGAATAGTTGGCTTGGCCAAAGGCGCCGGCCTGCCCGACCACCGAACTGATGTTGATGATGCGCCCGAACCGCTGGTTCATCATCGCCGGCAAGGCGGCGCTGGTGGTGTAGAACGTGCCGTTCAAGTTGACGGAGATCACTTCCGCCCAATCGTCGTCGGTCATCCGCTTGAGACTCCGGTCGCGGGTAATGCCGGCATTGTTCACCAGGATGTCGAGGCGCAGCCAGCGGTCGAGCACTTCCTTCACGATCCGCCGCGCCTCGTCCTTCTTGGAAACATCGCCTTGGATGAGCATGCACTCACCGCCCATGTCCCGGATTTCCTTGGCGGCAGATTCCGCATGCGTGGCGTCCGACCGGTAGTTGATCGCCACGGCGGCGCCCCGGTGCGCCATTTCCAAAGCAATCGCGCGTCCGATCCCGCGCGAGGCGCCGGTCACCAGAGCGACTTTCCCCTTCAGCGAGACCGCCTCGTCCAGATCGTCCTCGACAGCCGGGCTGGCTTCAACGTCACGACTCACGATAGCCGGGTCGACGCGCATGACTACGTAGCCGCCCACCGCCCCGGCGCCGAACCCGGGCGCGAACACCCGCATCGGGCGATCGATCACTCCCTCGCGCACGGCGTCGTAAATCGCCATGAGAATGCTGGCGGCGGAGGTGTTGCCCACGCGTTGGATGTTGAAGTAGAGACGGTCCGCCGGCACGCCCGCTTCCTCGGACAAGCTCACCACCATTTTCTTGTTGGCCTGGTGCGGCACCACCAGATCGACTGCGTCGAGCAGACTGCCTGCCGCCCTGCCGTCCGAATGTGGCAAGCCGTTCAACTCTCCGATCATCTGGGTCAGGTACCGTTGCGCCAGGGCTTTCACCTCCGGCCCGTACACGGTAAGGTTGTTGTCGAATTCCGGGTTGGGCCAGATGATGGAGTTCACCTCCGACCACGGTCCGCTGGCGTACGTCTGCAGCACCTCGATATCGGGCGGCGCTCCCGCCGGGGCGGGCCCTATTACGACAGCCGCCGCTCCGTCGCCGAACAGCATGCGCGAGGTCCGCACCGTCCCCAGCTTGTCGGAGAACTTCTCCGCGCAAACCACCAGCACAGGACGTTCGATTTCCTGCAGCACACGCACCGCTTCGGAGAAGCCATAGGGCATGCCCGCGCAAGCAGCCACGATGTCACACGAGGCATGGGTCTGGAACAGCCCTAACTCTCCAGAGAGCCAGCAGGCGACCGAGGGAATGATCTTGGTGCTGGTGCAACTGCAAAAGAAGACGGCGCCGATCTCCGCCGGCCGGCGGCCGGATTTTGCCAGCGCTTCCCGGGCCGCCAGCAACGCCATGTCTTCCAGGCTCAACTCGCTGTAGCGCCGCTCCTCGATGCCCGTCTTCTCGGCGATTTCCAGCTCGCTCATGCGCGACCAGCAGTAGGCATGGTTGCGGATGAGGTCGGCGTTCGTGACGGGTATCTCCCCCTCATAAACCGCAATGGCTTCAAGCCGAGGCATGATCGCGAAACGCTCCCGCACCACAAGCGGCGGGTACGGCTGCACCGGCTTGCTCAAGGCCAGCGTCGGAGGTCGCGACGACCGCGGACGCCCCGCCGGCGCATGGCCGTCATGAGCGTTCTTGACCCGGCGGATGAACTGGAGCACCTCCTGGCTGCGGGGGTAGAACGCAACCACGTAGTCATCGTCCCGGAGCTTGCCCACCTCGATGCAGTGGCTGGTGGCCGGGTCCCAACGGTACTGGTTGTGGAGGATCATGGCCTGCCGCATCAGCGCTTCCAGCTCCGGGACCGGATGGCTGTAGTTGATCACGTCGTCGTAGTCGTAACCCGGGTAGTCGCGGTCGTAGCTCAGCAGGTGATAGGTCAGGTTTTCGGGCCGCGCCAGGATCTCTGCCACCGTGGGTTTGATGGCCCGCAGCGCTCCTCCGGCACTCTGCTTGTTGCGGAACACGTTCAACAGGATGCGGAAGCACTCGTCTTCCACCTGCTCATCCCACAGCATGGGCAAGGCCCGGTAGCCGTTCTCCAGCGCAGTGGTGATGGTGGCCTTGTCCCAGGGCTTGAACAGCGGCAGGAAGATGTCGTCGCGATGCCGCGGGAGGTCTCGCCAGCGCGTGGGGCGTTTCTCGTACATGGTCAGGACGTACCGATTCACCCAGAACAGGTCCAGCGCCAGGTCGCGGCAGACCTCATACCGGTTCTCATACTGGCCCGCGTGCATGCGGGTCGCGATATCGGTCTCGGTGGGCGCCTTGTCCCCGAAGTCGCGCGTCATGACCGCCATAAACTGCTCGAGGGTGTCGAACACGGAGAAGTCCAGCTCGGGAAAGAAGTTGCCCGGGAAGACAATCCGGCCGTGACGATTAATCACAAAGGGTTTCATGGTTAATCCCTCTCCTTGGTGGCCCAGCTCCTGCTCTCAACACCCGGTGTCATCGAATGAGGTTCGGCATCGTTGGAACCGGCGTGCATGTAGTCGTCCGCCGACCCGGAAACCTGTGCAAACGCTTGAGGCGGACAAGAGGAGATGAGAGAGCGGCGGGCGGCTTGTCGTCAACGCAGAGAAGCAGCTGGTAGCTGCGTTCGAACTGCCTCGGCGACAACATTGCGACCAACCTCTTGCACGAGCATTCGCGACATGCTCCTCCAATCCCTACCCGCGGTCTGTGACGAGGGTCACAGGGATCAGCGGCAGTGCTCACACCGGCCGCTCACTCCTTTCCTGCGATCCTCGCTCGACTCGAGCCCCCAAATGTTCGCGTCGTCCGCCGAAACTGCTGGTTTCTCTGACAGTGGCTCGGCTCGGCGGGAACAGATTCGGCCTTGCGATCGGGACACTATACTACGCTCGGGTGGGACTTTCGAGCGTCGCCGTCAACGGCTCGAAGAGGGGCACGAGAGTTCAGTCTGCTGCTGCGGCCTGGCGGCGCACCTTCTCTTTCTCTTCCTTCTTGCGATGCAGCTCTTCCCACATCTGCACCACCTGACGACGCAACTCAGCGGTGAGCTCGGCGTATGCGGCCTCGGAATCGTTGCTCAGCGGAGGAGGGATGATCGGGTCGCCGAACCGCACGCTTAGCCGGCTGATGCGCTGTGGAGGCTTGCCGCGCGGCCACACTTCGTGGAAGCCATCAATCGCCACCGGATAGATGGGCACGCGCAGGTGGATGGAGAGGATCGCCGCACCCTTCTTGAAGGTTTTGGGGGTGCCGTCGATGCTGCGCTGGCCTTCGGGATAGAGGATGAGGATCCTGCCACGCCGCAGGCCGTACGCGCCGGCGCGCATGCCCGCCACCAGGTTGGAATCCGGGTCCACGGGGATCAGGCGCAGCGAGCGCGCCAACCTGCGCCGCCATCCCCATCCCCAAATCTCGCTGGTGCCCAGATGGAAGACTTGGCTGAAGATCGTCCACGGCAACAGGCTCAGCACCACCGGCGCATCCAGAAAACTCTGGTGATTGGGACAGATGATATACGGCCCTTGCTCCGGCAGTTTCTCGAGGCCGGTGACTTGGAGCTGGCAGGCGTCGCGGCAGAACAGGTACAGGAACCGGCAGCCCAGGTACCAGAGAGCACTGGCCACGCCCGGCGGGCGCGCCACATTCAGCACTTCGGGATCGTCGGGCTCGGCGGCCAGTACGGCGTCCCAGCCGGCGGATTGCTTCCGATCGATCGCAGTTCCGGCGGCGGCGCGGACCGCTTCCACCAGGTCGCGGACCGTGTAGACCTCCGATGTGACCGACTCCTCCACGTGCGCATGCAACTCCTGCTCGAGCGCCACCAGCAGCTCGACGCGCTCCATCGAGTCGAGCCCGAGGTCCAGCTCCAGACTGTCGTTGGGATTGATCTCACGCTGGTTGTGGGAATGCTCGCGGACGACGGCGAGCGCGGACGCTACGCCGGGCTGCTCGGCCCAGGCGAGGTCCTCATCGCTGAACGTGCGGCCGGCCGTGGCGGCAGCGCCCGCGCCGGAGCCCTGCCCGACCCGCTGCTGGATCTCGAAGCGCTTCAGCTTGCGGGTGGTGGTTTTGGGCAGCTCGTCTTGCCAGATCTCGTAGCTCAGGATGCGCTTAGTGCTGGGAAGCTGGGCCGACAGCCCGTCGATGTCGAAGCGGATCACCTCGTTGATGTTGACGATCTTCCGCTCGCGCAACACCTCTTCGTTAGGGACGATCACCGCGTGCAGGCGCTCCGCCTGGGGCTCGCCCGGGCGCGCCTCCAGGCCGGCAACGCAGATTTCCTTCACGTAGGGCGATTTGCGATAGTGCGCCTCGATCTCCTCGGGGTATATGTTTTTCCCGGAGCTCAGGACGATGATTTCTTTGCGCCGGCCGGTGATGAATAGGTTGCCGCTCGCGTCCAGATACCCGAGGTCGCCGGTGTGCAGCCAGCCATCACGGATGACGGTGGCGGTCGCGTCCGGGCGGTTCCAGTAGCCCTGCATCACGATGCGTCCACGGATGGCGATCTCGCCCGTCGGCGGGCCTTCCTCGAGCGGCTCGGGATCGACGATCTTCACTTCCACGCCGTTGAGCGGTCGGCCGACGGAGCCAATGACGTTGTCTTCCGGACGGGTGACGGTCGCGCCACCGCTGGTCTCGGTCAAGCCGTAGGCCTGCAGGATGTCGAACCCCAGCGCTTCCAGTTCGTGTCCAATGGCCGCGTCGAAGCGCGAGCCTCCAGTGATCAAGAAGCGCATCTCCGCGCCCAGGGCCGCGTGCGCCTGGCGGAAAAACAGCTTACCGAGGTTGATGCCAAGGCGTCGCGCAGCTTTCGAGATCCGCATCAGCAGACCGAACATCATCTGCGCCGGCCACGAGCGCTGCTTAACCTGCTTCAAAATACGCTCGTGGATCAGGTAGAAAAACTGCGGCACACAGCAGAACAACGTGACGTTGCTGTCGCGCAGCGCGCGCAGCAGGTCAGTGACATTCAGCGACTCCAGGTACACCACTCGCGCCCCCCGGGCGAAGGGAAGCAGCAGGTTGGCCATCTGCGCCAGCGCGTGGAACAGCGGCAGCACGCCCAGGATAGCGTCGGTCGGGCCGACCTCCAGCACGGGGAAGACGGCATCCATCTCGCCGAGCAGGTTGTCATGCGTGAGCAGCACGCCCTTGGGGTCGCTGGTCGTGCCCGAGGTGTAGAGGATCACCGCCGGATCGTCGCGACCTAGCTCTGCGGGTGTGAAATCGCCCGGACCGGCAGCGAGGATTGCGTCGAGCGCCGGCGAGCCGTCGGCGTTGCCATCCAGGAGCACCAGCAGAATGTCCAGGCCTGCGATGGCGCGTTGCGCTATGGCCAGGTGTTTGCGGTCGGTGAACAGGCATCCGCTGTCGCTGTCGCGCAGCAGCTTGGCGATCTGCTCGGCGCTGAACGCGGTGTCGAAGGGGACGGCCACGCCGCCGGCGGCGATCGTTCCCAGGTAGGCTGCCACCCACCGCGGACCGTTGGCGGCCAGAATGGCCGAGCGCGCCCCAAGTGGCATCTCTTGGTCGCGCAGCCAGCGGCCGACCGACTCGGCCATACGCCGCAGTTCCGCGTAGGTGTAGCGCTCGACAGCGACATCCTGGCCCGGTGGGGATGAGTGCCGCATCTCCACAGCGACGTTCTCAGGCCAGGTCTCGACCGATTCCAGGAAGCGGCTGTAGAAATCCCGCATCGCCCGCTGACTATACCGGAAGCGGCCTTCCGCCGCTGCCTTTTGTCCCGCCTTACTTCGTGATCACACCACACGCAATGCGCGGCCCGGCATTGCCGGCGGGATCGCTCTTCATGTCATCCGCCTTGGCATGAATCATCAGCGCCGTTCCACCGTTGGCGAACACCGAATTAGGTGCGCCTTCTGCCAGCGTCACCCGCGGGTCAGCGACGGTCCCCTTGGCGGTGCCGTCTGCGGCGACGGTGAAGTTGGGCATGTCACCGGCGTGCGGCCCCTGCGGATTTTCGAGGCCATGTTGCTTGCCTTCGGGATTGAAATGCCCCCCGGCGGATTTGAACGCGTCCGCCGGAGCCGCGGGATCGGCTTCGCACTTGGCGTTCTGATGGATGTGGATAGCGTGCTCGCCGGGCGGAAGATTCTTGAGATTGTATTTGATCTCGACGCCTTTGCCTTTGGCGATGAGTGTGGCCGTGCCGACGCTTTGCCCTTTAACGTCCTTCAATTCGACGGT
>DASQGF010000110.1:0-8880 GCA_035632755.1 Terriglobales bacterium | reverse complement strand
GACGGCCTGGAACCCGCGCGGGCGGTACTTGTCCTCGAGCGTCATGAACTGAGGGATCTCCTCGCGACAGGGAGTGCACCACGCCGCCCAGAAATTGATCAGCACAACCTTGCCTTTATAGCTTGAGGGGTTGATGGTGTTGCCGTTGAGGTCTGTAAGAGTGATCGCTAGCGCCAGGGAAGCGGAGTTTGACGCTCCGATGCTCGCAACCCGGCGATGGAACGATAAATAAAAGGCGGCTGCCAACCCGATCGCTGCGACGAAGACGGCTACCTTCTTCATCACTCCATCACCGAATCGGCTGGCGCTTCAGCCCGCTACTCGCCCTTGGCGGTCGGGTAGCCTTTCTCCACCCAATCGGAGCCGAAGCTGGTCGCGATGTACAGTACCTTGAGCCTGGTGAAGCCCATCTGCTTCAGCTCCTTATATGCCGGCCGGATGTTGGGACAGTGTTCCCACGGACAGCAGCCGCAATAGATCACGACGAACGAATCGCGCGGCAGCGAGGCAGCCCGCGTCCGCAGTTTCTCCAGCACCTGCGGGTTGGCGGTCGGACCGATGTACGTGGCGCCGGGGATGTGTGCCTGAACGTAAATCACGCGCGGGCCAACGTTGAAAACGATGGGTTTCGCCGCCGCGGAGGATTGCATGGCCTTGGCCAGTTCCTCCGGCCGGATCAACTCTGGGCTGCTGGGCGGCAACTCCGATGCCGGCGATTGAGTCTTGGGAGGACCGCCATCCTTGCCGGTACTCTGAGCACCCGCGAGCAGCGTTGTGAGCAGTGCCGCAGCCGCGACGACTAACGACAGAAACAGCCTGCACTGGCGCAGACGATCCTTCAAAGGATTCATGGTAGGGGTGAGTATACGCGACGTGGAGGGGGAGGTTCTTTGGTGGGCCCGCCTGGATTCGAACTTGAGGCGCTTAGCGGGCGTGAGCGACCCAGAGCGCAGCGAAGGGTAAGCGGGAGCTCGCTGCCGAAATCCTGAGCGAAGCGAAGGACCACTTCTGGTGGGCCCGCCTGGATTCGAACCAGGGACCAAGGGATTATGAGTCCCCTGCTCTACCGCTGAGCTACGGGCCCGTCTCTTAGTAGCTTAACACCGGACGACGGAACCGACTCCGGCGTCGCGGTGACAGGTTGCGGTTTTCGCCGCTCGCACGGGTCTTTACGTCGGGCACCACTGATCCCAGGGTGCTTGCGTGCCGTTGAACCGACTTCGAGTTGCCGGTTTGATGCTGCCCGATGTAGATAGCTATTGTTTCTGAGCGATTCTGCAGTTACAAAATCATTTACAGCCTGGTGGATGTCAGCGGGGCTTTGCGCGGCTGCGCTCTGTAGCAGGGGTGCGCACCACAAACCGGCGCGGACCCACCTGGAAGCCGAACCAGCGTACCGTCACGGCGGGACCATGGGCACCCGGTGAAAAGAATCGTCATTCTCGGCGGAGGGTTCGGAGGGGTTTATGCGGCGCGCTGGCTGGAAAAGCTGCTGCGGCCTGGCGAAGCTGACATTTGCCTGATCAACCGCGAGGACTATTTCGTCTTCCAGCCGCTGCTGCCGGAAGTGATCTCCGGTTCGATCGGGCTGCTGGACACCATTTCACCCATCCGGCGGTTGTGCCCGCGCACACGGCTGTACGTGCGCGACGTGGACAGCATCGACCTGGCCCACCGCATCGTCCGCCTGACGCCCACGTTCCGTCCCCGCAAGCTCGAACTTCCCTACGACTGCCTAGTGATCGCGGTGGGCTCGACCGACGATTTCTCGCGCATCCCCGGGCTGGCCGATCATGCCATCCCTTTCCGCAACCTCGGCGACGCCCTCCGCCTTCGCAACGCCGCTCTGCATGCGCTGGAAGAGGCCGACAACGAGACCGATCCCGACTTCCGCCGTACGCTGCTGACCTTCGTTGTCGCCGGCGGGGGATTCTCGGGTATAGAAGTCATGGCCGAATTGAACGATTTCGTACGCGCTGCGGTCCGGCACTTCCACAGCCTCCGCCAGGAGGAAATTAGCTGCGTTCTGGTCCACTCCGGCGACCGCATCCTGCCGGAGATCACGGCGGAACTGGCATTGTATGCCCAGAAGCTGCTGGCGAAACGCGGCGTCACGCTGAAGCTGAATGCGCGCCTGGCGGCCGCCAGCGCGGACTCGGCCGTACTCAGCACCGGCGAAACCATCCTGACGCGCACTCTGGTCTCCACCGTTCCGGCCGGCCCGGTGCCGTTGATCCAGTCGCTCGACTGCGAGAAGGAACGCGGGAAACTGCCAACCAACTCCAGGCTGGAGCTGAAAGGCTACGAAGGGCAGGTGTGGGTGCTGGGCGATTGCGCAGCCATCCACTTGGACGACGGTTCCACCGCGCCGCCCACCGCGCAGCACGCGGCGAGGGAAGCGCGAATCGCCGCTGTGAACATCGCGGCGGCGCTCCGCGGCCAGCCTCAAACCGCGTTTGCGTTCCGCGGCCTGGGCAAGATGGGCTCGCTCGGCCATCACTCCGCAGTTGCGGAAGTGCTGGGATTCTGTTTCAGCGGATTCCTGGCCTGGTTCTTATGGCGGACCATCTACCTGATGAAGTTGCCCGGCCTAAACCGCAAGCTTCGGGTCGCCCTGGATTGGCTCACGGCTCTCCTGTTCCCCACCGACCTGGTGCAATTGCGCGTGCAGGCCTCCAGCACTATCTGCACCGGGCACTTCGAACGAGGAGAAACCGTGTTTCAGCAGGGCGACCTGGGCGACAGCATGTACGTGGTTCGCTCCGGAGAAGTGGAGATCATCCGCGATGGAGTAGGAGTCACCCGGCTGGGAGCGGGCGAGTACTTTGGCGAACTGGCGTTGCTGCGGGATCACGGCCGCAGCGCGACGGTTCGCGCCACCCAGCCGACCGACGTCCTGCTGATTCCCAAGCGGGAGTTCGTGCAGTTGCTAGCCGCGTTTCCCGAATTCAGCGCCAGCCTGGTCGGAGTTGCTGCTCAAAGGGGTGCCGGGGTGGCGCAGGGGCCGGGCCCTTCGAATGCCCGTGAGTTAGGAGACTCGTAACCGCCTGCCGATGAACTTCAGGTACGTTGCCCCGCTGATGGGATTCATCCACCATTAACACGTCGCATTTCCGAATCACGGCATCTATTCAATTGGCGGTATGGGCGCGAGTCCTGCCGCTGAATTCGCGACAGGACAGGGTTGGAGGAGATGAGAGACGTCTGGATCGCGGCTGCGGCCATGACCCGCTTCGGCCGCCGGTCTGAAACCTTGGAAGACTTGATGGCCGACGCGGCGCTGGAGGCGCTGCGTGAAACCGATCGCCAGCCCGACGCCCTGGTGGTCACGGCCATGGACCCCGAGGAGTTCGTGGGCGAGGGCAACTTCGCCTCGCACATCGGCACCTACCTCGGTCTGTCGTACGTCCCCGCCCTGCGCGTCGAAACTGCCACGTCGTCCGGGGCCGCGGCGCTTTATGCCGGGTTCGCGTTGATCGCCTCCGGATTCCACCACAACGTGCTGGTCGTCGGCGGGGAGAAGATGACGCACGTCTCCACCCCGCGGGTTTCCGAAATCATCAGCCGCGTCATCGACCCGCACGAGCGCTCCTACGGCGCCACTATGCCGGCGCTAGCCGCCCTCGTGACCCGGGCGGCGCTGGCCAAGGGCCTCATCACCGAGACGGATATGGCTCGCGTCGCGGTCAAGAACCACGCCAACGGTGCGCGCAATCCTTACGCGCATTTTCAGCGGCCGGTGACACTTGAAGGGGTGATGAGCAGCCGCCTGATCGCCGACCCGCTCCGGCTGCAGCACTGCTGTCCGATTTCCGACGGCGCGGCGGCGGTCTTCCTGACCGCTGACCCCACCGGCCTCAAGCTGGCGGGAATGGGACAGGGCAGCGACTACCTGGCGGTTCGCTATCGCAGCTCGCTCACCGGCTTCCGCGCCACGCAGGAGGCGGCCAAAGCGGCCTTCAAGATGGCCGGCTTCGGACCCGAGCGCGTACAGGTGGCCGAGATCCACGACGCGTTCGCTCCCTTTGAGGTCCTGGCGCTGGAAGACACGGGGCTGTTCGCTCCGGGCAAGGCTGCCAAGGCTGCGCAGAACGGCGAGTTGACGCTGGAAGGTCGCCTGCCGGTGAACCCGTCGGGTGGCTTGAAGGCACGCGGTCATGCGCTCGCCGCCACCGGCGTGGCGCAGGTGGTCGAACTGGTGTGGCAGCTTACCGGCCGTGCGGTGGGACGGCAGGTGAAGGCGACCGTGGGCCTGGCCCACTCTATCGGTGGCATGGCGACCAACAACTGGGTAACTTTGCTCGAGCAGGTGGCATGACCGAAACCATCGCAGCCTCGCGTTGTCCGGATTGCGGCTGGGTGGTCGCGCCGCCGGTGCGCATCTGTCCCCGGCACCCGGTGGAGATGGCGCCGGTGGAGATTTCCGGCTATGGCTCTGTGCTTTCGTACACCACGTTGACGGCCACTCCTGCAGGCTTCAAGCCGCCGCTGCACATCGCGGTGGTCGAACTGCCCGGCGGCGCGCGCATCTTCTGCCACGGCAAGGAAACGCGCGCGCTCAAGATCGGACGGCGCGTGGCCATCGAGCAGGTGGACGGCATCTTCTACTTCGCCAGCCTCGGGATCGCCGACCGCGTGAGCCTGTTCTGGAAACGCCGCGGCGCGGCTCCCGAACGTACCAGAGAAGCTGTCAAGAGCGCGATCAAGCGCTTCTTCAGCGTGTACAAGAATGGCGGAACTACTCCACCCACCGAGAACGGCAACGGCACTCCAGCGAACAGGGAAGAGAGCAACCGCCCTTCAGTTGAAAGGCGCTGACCGCTTTCCTGACTCCAGGCCTCAGGCCAGACGTTTCAGCAGGCAGAAGCCACCGACGGATGCAGGCGGCCCTAAGCACGCCTGCAGGTCTCCGAGCACGGGCCTCTCACATTTCGCGCCCGGGTTGGTAGTTCACGGCGGCACGCCACACCTGCCGCCGGGGCTTAGGGTCCTCAGTTGCGAGGGCCGCCGAGAGCAGCGGCGCCAGCAAGTGCGTGTCGGCGAGGAAGCCGTCGTGTCCGTGCTCTGAGACGAGTTCGAGATACCGGCTGTGCACGCCCGCGGCGCGCAACCGGGCCACCAGCGCCCGCACGTCCGCGGTGGGGAACAGCCAATCGGATGAGATCCCGACCAGCAGCACCCTGGCGCGGATCCGCCGGAGCGCCAGTTCCTCCGAAGCATACCCCCGCACCAGGTCGAAGGTGTCCATGGCCTTGGAGATCACCAGATAGGTGTTGGCGTCGAAGCGCTCTACCAGCTTCCCGCCCTGGTAATCGAGGTAGCCGGCGATGTCGTAGCGGTTCTCCAGCGCGGCCAGGGGATCTTCCCCGTTGCGGTTGGGCTTGCGCGCGAAGCGTTGGTGGAAGAGCGCCGCCGACTTGTACGTACACATGGCGATGGAACGCGCGATGCCCAGTCCTCGGGCCGGCTGCTCTTCGTAGCGCCCGCCGCGGAAATCGGGGTCGAGCTGGATCACCTGCCGCTGCAAATGGTTGAGCGCCAACCCCATGGCCGAAAGCGGCGTGGCGCCGATGGCGACCGCGGTCCCCACCTGCTCGGGGAAGTCCACCGCCCACTGCAATGCCTGCATGCCGCCGATGGAGCCGCCGATCACCACGCTCAGCCGCTCCACGCCGAGATGCCGGAGCAGTTGTGCCTGAGCCCGCACCATGTCGCGGATGGTAATGAGCGGGAAGTCCGGTCCGTAGGGTTTTCCGGTGCGCGGGTCGGTGGAGGTCGGTCCGGTCGAGCCGTAGCACGAACCCAGCACGTTGATCCCGATCACGCACTCACGATTGGTGTCGAACGGACGCCCCGTCCCGAACATCCCCGGCCACCAGTCGGCCACGCGCGCCGAGCCCGACAGTGCATGGCAGCCCAGGATCGCCTCTTCCCGCAGCTTGCCGTAGACAGCGTAGCGCAGCGTCACCGGCTGGAGCGCGCCGCCGGATTCGAGGCGGAATGGCGTGTCCGTCGCAAAAGTGAAGTCGCCTTCCAGTGTTGGTTCCAGACTCATGACTACCTCCCTCTGCCCCATCACGCGAAAACCGCGCGTGATGGGGACCCCGGATTGGCCGCGACCGGCTCAGAATGCTCGATCGAAGGCGCGGCCGGCTTCCACCCCAGCGCGCCAACATCGGGCTCGCCGGGGACCCCGGGCTTGCGACCGCCGC
The DNA here is from genome assembly GCA_035632755.1 of Terriglobales bacterium. Lineage (GTDB taxonomy): Bacteria > Acidobacteriota > Terriglobia > Terriglobales > Acidobacteriaceae > JAHFUA01. The sequence continues at coordinate 2,668 of DASQGF010000110.1, read as the reverse complement.
GCTGCGATTTGGTCAGCGCCTGGTCGAGATCGGCGATGATGTCGTTTACGTCCTCGATGCCGATGGAGAGCCGCACCAGTTCCGGCGTGGTGCCCGTCGTGCGCTGTTCTTCCTCGGTCAACTGTTGATGCGTGGTCGATGCCGGATGGATGACCAGCGACTTGGCATCGCCGATGTTCGCCAGCAGGCTGAACAGCTTCAGCGAATTGATGAATGCGCGCCCGGCCTCCAGGCCGCCGCGAATGCCGAACGTGATCAGCGCGCTCGCCCCATGCGGCAGGTATTTGCAGGTCAGCTCGTACCATGGGCTCTGGGGCAGCCCGGGATAATTCACCCATTCAACGTCCGGATGTTGGGTGAGGAACGTGGCCACTGTGAGCGCGTTCTCCGAGTGGCGCTGCATGCGGAGGTGCAGCGTCTCCGCGCCCTGCAGCAGCAGGAAGGCGTTGAACGGCGAGAGGCACGCGCCGGTATCGCGCAGCCCCTGCACCCGCGCCTTGAGGATGAACGCCAGCGGCCCGAACGCCTCGGTGAACGACACGCCGTGGTAGGACGGGTCAGGATCGACAAACTGCGGGAAGCGCCCCGACTTCTTCCAGTCGAAGCGGCCGGCGTCCACGATCACGCCGCCGATGGAGTTGCCGTGGCCGCCGATGAACTTGGTGGCCGAGTGCACCACAATGTCGGCGCCCCACTCGATGGGCCGGCACAGCGCCGGCGAGGGCGTGGTGTTGTCGATCACCAGCGGCAGGCCGTGCTCGTGCGCGACTGCAGCCAGGCGCTCGATGTCCACGATGTCCAGCTTGGGATTGCCGATGGTTTCGGTGTAGAGCGCTTTGGTCTTGCCGTTGATGGCGCGGCGCAGGCCGTCGTAGTCCACCGCGTCCACGAAGCGCACCGTGATCCCATAGCGTGGCAGCGTGTAGTGGAACAGGTTGTAGGTGCCGCCATAGAGCGAAGTGGTGGAGACGATCTCGTCGCCCGCCGCCGCCAGCGTGGTGAGCGCCAGCGTCTCCGCCGCCTGCCCCGAGGCCAGCGCCAGTCCGGCCGCCCCGCCCTCGAGCGCCGCAATGCGCTTCTCGAAGACGTCGGTCGTCGGGTTCATGATGCGGGTATAGATGTTACCGAACTGCTGCAGCGCGAACAGGCGGGCGGCGTGCTCGGCGTTCTCGAAGACGTACGAGGTCGTCTGGTAGATGGGAACGGCGCGCGCCCCGGTGGTGGGATCGGGCTGCTGGCCTCCATGCACGGCCAGGGTGGCAAGTCGGTAGTTGTGATTGCTGGTGGCTTCGTCGGACATGATCTTCTCCTCACAAAAGATGTCGGCAAAAACAAAACGACCCACGAATCATCGTGGGTCGTCTGAGAGCTTGTTAATTATTGCTGTCGCCTGGCTCCGATCACGACCCACAATTCGCGGGCATGCACATGGCCATGGCCATAATGCAAATGCTTCCGCAAATAGAGGTCGAGCGCGACATATTGAATCTTTCATTTCTACCCGCAGGAGCCGGGCTTGTCAAGAATTTTCCCCGGGGTCATGCCTTTGACAAACCCTCGTTGAAAATCGCTTAGGCTTAATCTCCAAATGCTAACAGGCTCAAGCGAACGAGAATCAGCAGAAAACACAGGCCGAGACCCCAAACGGCGATCCTGTTTGCTTGCTTTGGCAAGATATGGAGTTTTGCGACGTAAAGCTCTTCTCCCAAACCATCAGGTTCGGCCTGGCCTTCCCCACCCGATACGAGAACCCGCCTTTAATGAGCTGCATGGCGCGCTCCAGTGTCAGCATCGCCGCGGGCGTGACTAGCAGGTGCACGTGGTCGGGCATGATCACGAACTCGTGAAGCGCGAAGCGGCCGGCGGCACGGTAGTCGTAGAGGGTGGACAAGAGCTCGCGGGCAAGAGCGTCGCTCTGGAGGATGAGACGGCGCTGCCAGGTAACAGTGGTGACGAAGAAGGTGCGAGTTTCCATGGGGGCGGACGCTAACATATCTCCGCGCCCTTCGGTAGAGGCCACAGTGCCTAAAGGCGCTCTTCTCCTCTGGCCTCGGTTCCCTGAGCCTTGGACGTGGGAAACGTGTAAGCCCACGCCTTCAGGCGTGGGGACAAGAGCACAGTCTGAGATGCGGCTTTCAGCCGCTGGGCAAACGGAGATTCTCCACAGCGCCTAAAGGCGGCGCTTTTCTTAAGGCCTCGGTTCCCACGCCTGAAGGCGTGGGCTTCCACGGTGAGTCCATCATTCTGATCTGCGGCCGCAGTGGGCCGGACAACGCGTCTTTCCGATTTTCTGTACACTAGTTTTATTGGGATATCTCCTCTAAGGAGCGCCTATGGGTTGCTGCAGCACACCTCCGGGACCGCCGATGCCCGAAACTGCGGGCAAGCGCACGGTCTTCTGCGTGAAGTTCCAGCGCGAGATGCCGGGCCTCGACGAGCCGCCCTTCGACACCGAACTCGGCCGCCGCATCTACGAGAACGTCTCGCAGGAAGCCTGGAAGATGTGGGGCGAGTACTGCAAGATGGTGCTCAACGAGTACCGGCTGAATCCTGCCAGCCCGAAGGACCAGGAGGTCCTGGTCAAGCACCTGGAGGACTTCTTCTTCGGCGAGGGCGCCGCCCTGCCTCCGGGGTACGTGCCTCCCAAGACCAAAGCCTAGGCTGCGGG
>DASQGF010000109.1:0-6349 GCA_035632755.1 Terriglobales bacterium | reverse complement strand
CCCGGACACTCGCCCGTACAGTTGCACATGACGAAACGCGGTTTGCCATTCATAAGGTGCTCCCTTTTTCATATATGTGTTTATACACATACACTATGATGGTGGCCCACAGTGCTTCTGTGACCGCGCTCACATGCTCTTGTGACGTAGTGCAGCCGCGGGAGGCAAAGGGCTTGCCGGGTCCAGCGGGCTAGTCTGGCTCTGCCGTAAAACGAATTTCAGCAACTATGCCCAATGCGGTTGGTCTGGCAGCAATGTCGATGTAGTACGCATCTCCATCCGATGTTTTCACGAATGTGACGGTGGACGCCGTTTCCGACGTTACGTGGTATTCCGGCATCCGGCCCTTCACCCATTGAACGTAGTGCGCAGCATCTGACCGAGTCTGTACTGCCCACATTGCTTGCACCCGAAAGCCATTCCGTTCAGCTTCTGCGGTGCGAACCAACGAACCGTCGGCCGGGACGGTCCGGCTTGTCACATCGTGTATTTCGTGGAGCGTAGCGGCGGTGATGCTTGGCGGATCATGCGTGCAGCCGGCCAGGATGGCTGGCAGCAGCCACAGAGCCATGGCGCGGCTGCAATTCACGCCGGTCGCCAATTTTCCGCAAGTGGCAGAGAAACAGAACTTCCGACTTCATTTGCCACAATTCCCCCACGCACTTCAGGCCACAAATGCTATCATACGTCTATGCGCTTAGGTGAATCTAATGATCGGCGGGGGACAAGCCGGTGAATGAACTGGAGCGTTGGTTCAAGGCGTTGGCAGACATCAGCCGTCTTCGAATCATCAACCTCTTGCTGCATGGGGAACTATGCGGATGCGATATTCAGCACGTCCTGGACACGTCGCAGCCAAACGTGTCACGTCACCTCACGTATCTAAAGAACGCCGGCTTGGTGCTGGACCGGCGTGATGGCTACCGCGTTTTCTATCGCTTGGCCGAGTCTTCGAAGGGCGCCAGGCGGTCGCTTTTCGAATTCTTGTCGTTGATGTTCAAACATGACGAATCGTTTCAGCAGGATGTGCAGCGGTTGAAACACGCCATCGGTGACGGTGCCTGCACAGTCAGTCAATGGCGGCCTTACGCGGCGCTCACCAAGCTGAAGACCGCATCAACTCGCGCATAAGAGGACGAAGGGAAGATGAGTACGGCAGTCGAAACAGCAGGTGTGATTGCGCCTAAGCGGCTGAACCTGTTCGAACGCTACCTGACGCTCTGGGTCGGACTGTGTATGGTTGCCGGGCTCGCGCTCGGCAAAGGGACGCCCAACCTGGTGCAGTGGTTGCGCGGCATGGAGTTCGGCCGCGGCAGCCAGGTCAACGCGCCGATTGCTGTCCTGATCTGGCTGATGATCGTCCCCATGATGATGAAGGTGGACTTTGGCGCGGTCCTCAATGTGCGCGAGAAGCCGCGCGGGTTGATGGTCACCCTGTTCGTGAACTGGCTGGTCAAGCCGTTCTCCATGGCGCTGATCGGCTGGGTGTTCTTCCGGCATGTCTTCGCCGCCTGGATCAGCCCTGCCGATGCCGACCAGTACATCGCCGGCGTGATCATCCTGGCCGCGGCGCCCTGCACCGCCATGGTGTTTGTCTGGAGCTACCTGACCGACGGAGATCCGGCTTACACGCTGGTGCAGGTGTCGGTCAACGACCTGATCATGCTGCTTCTCTTCGCTCCGACCGTCCGCTTCCTGGTTAGCGGCGCTTCGTCGTTGCGGGTGCCGTTCATGGTGCTGCTGTACTCGGTCGCCATCTTCATCGTGATTCCGCTGGCGGTCGGAGTGGCGCTGCGTACATGGCTGACCCGGACACGCGGCAAAGCCTGGTTCGAGCAGGAGTTCCTTCCAAAATTCAGCCCGGTGACCATTCTGGCATTGCTCGCCACCCTCATCTTCATCTTCGCCTTCCAGGCGGAGAACATCACCGGCCGTTACTTCCACGTAGTGCTGATCGCCATACCGATCCTTATCCAGGTCTACTTCAACTCGACTTTGGCGTACGGGCTGATGAAGTTCCTCCGGGTCGAACATTCGGTAGCGGCGCCCGGGGCCTTGATAGGCGCCAGCAACTTCTTCGAGCTGGCGGTCGCGACCGCCATCGCCTTGTTCGGACCTGGGTCCGGCGCGGCACTCGCGACCGTGGTAGGGGTGCTGGTAGAAGTTCCGGTGATGCTGTCGGTGTGCAGGTTTTGCAACCGAACGCGGCATTGGTTTCCGACCACCGGGCGAGTGCAGGCAGCGCGATGAGTTCGCACAGCGCTTCGGGCCTGTGGTAGCAACGATTCTGTTCCAACCATTGGCGGTGGGCGGGTTTGACGACTTCAGCAATGCGGGCGGATAATCTCCGGGTCGCATCGCAACGGCCACGACGACCCAACCAGCTTTTCCAGCCGCTCCGAATCGCGAGCGGATTCCCACGCAAATCGAATGCAAGGAGGTTACATGTCGGAACGCAACAAGGAATTGGTACGTCGTTGCATCGAGCAGACCGTGAACACCGGCAACCTGAATGTGGCCGAAGAGCTGATCGCCAATGACTACGTCTATCACGAGCCCACCGCGGGCGAGAAGCGCGGCCGTGAGGGATTCAAGCAACTAATCACCATGTACCGCACGGCATTCCCGGACGTGCGGCTCACGGTCGAACAGCAGATCGCCGAAGGCGACCTGGTGGTCACGCGCTGGACGGCGCGTGGCACCCACCGCGGCGAGCTGTTCGGCGCCGCACCCACCAATAAGCAGATCACCGTGCAGGGCATCCTGATCAGCCGCATCAGCAACGGCAAGATCGTCGAGGAAGTCGAGTCCTACGATGCTCTGGGAATGCTGCGGCAGATCGGCAGCGTACAAGCAGGCAGAGCCGCGGCGTAGAGGCGGACGAGAATCACAACCAGACCGGCGGAGCCCCGCCGGTCTTTTCGTCTCTGCGCGCCATCTCGGGCGACTGAATTGAATTGCGGCACATGCGCAATTTTTCGAATTCACTGGCTCGGGGGTTACAATGCATTTTTTCTTTGGCGGTCTGAATCGCAGCAACAGGAATTACAGACAGGAGCCGACATGAGGATCTTCGCCTTCACCCTGGTAGCAGCATGCCTCAGCTTGCTATCGGTAGCCACCGCGCAACAGACCAACCCGCCGGAGCCGCGCGGGAAGAAGGCCGCGCCCGCTGAAAAGGTCGCACCCCCTCCGCCGCAGTCCGAAGAAGCGCCCAAAGCGGCAGAAACCCGCAAGGAAGAGCCGCCACGGCCGGAACCCTGGTCCAGCCCGGAAGGCCGTGAACAGGCGGCGATACGGGCACTGAAGTGGGACATGAAGGAAGTTGCGCCGGTGGTCACGCATCACGAGATGCGCTTGGACGGAAAGACGCTGCGTTACACCGCCACCGCCGGGCGCTTGCCGATCAAAGACCCCGCCGGCACGATCGAAGCCGAGATGTTCTTCGTGGCCTACACGCTCGAGGGCGCCGAGCCCAGCCGGCGTCCGCTCACCTTCGCTTTCAACGGCGGTCCAGGGTCAGCTTCGATCTGGCTGCATATGGGCGCGCTGGGCCCGCGCAAGGTGGTGCTCGCCAAAGGCGGCATGATGCCGGCCTCGCCCTACCGGTTCGCCGACAATCCCGGCACGCCGCTGGACAAAACCGACCTGGTGCTGGTGGACGCCATCGGCACCGGCTACAGCCGTCCCGCCGACATGGAAAAAGCGAAGAAGTTCTGGGGCATGAAGGGGGACATCGAAGCCTTCAGCGAATTCGTGCGCATGTACATCAGCCGCTACGAGCGCTGGAATTCCCCGCTCTACATCCTGGGCGAAAGCTACGGCACCACGCGCGCCGCCGGCATCGCCGGGTTTCTCAACAATCGTGGCATCTCCTTCAACGGAATTGTTTTGCTCTCCATGGTGATCGACTTTGAGACCCTGGAGATCACCAAGAAAAACGACCTGGCTTGCGTGCTTACTCTTCCCACCTACACCATGATCGCCGCCTATCACAAGAAGTTGGCGCCGGAGCTGATGCAGGACATGCAGAAGACGCGCCAGGAGGCGGAGCACTGGGCCTCGACCGAGTACGCGGCTGCGCTCGCCAGGGGTGACGCGCTCAGCCCGCAGGAACGCCAGGCGGCCATCGACGGGCTGGCGCGCTACACCGGGCTGAAGCAAGAGTTGATCGATCAGGCCAACTTGCGTGTGGAAGTCGGGCAGTTCACTCACAACCTGCTCGCCGACCGCAAGCTGCGCGTGGGACGCCTCGACGGCCGCTACAGCGGCCCCGATCCCAACGGCTTCCTGGATACACCCTTCTACGATCCCACCGGCGCCGCCATCGGCCCGCCCTTCACTTCCGTCTTCAACGATTACGTGCGGCGCGAGCTCGGCTACAAGACCGATCTGCCGTACTACGTTTCAGCCGGCCAGCTCAGCACCGCCGAACCGGATAGCTTCTGGCGGAAGTGGGAGTGGGGCTCGTCTATCGAAGGATTCCCCGACACCGCTACCCCGCTGCGCGCCGCCATGGTGAAGAATCCCTACCTCAAGATCCTGGTCATGGAAGGCTACTATGACCTGGCGACCCCGTATTACGCCGCCGGTTACACCATGAACCACCTCGACCTCGGTCCGGAGTACCGGAAGAACATTTCCTACGCCACCTACAATGCCGGCCACATGATGTACCTGCCCGAGGAAGGCCTCATCAAGATGAAGAACGACTTCACGGGCTTCATCGACATGACGCTGCCGAAGGATTGAGGAGCCTAGAAAAACGCCACGGATTTGCACGGAAAGCACGGACAAAAACAGGCCAGATTCCAAATCCGTCACGATCCGTGAAAACCCGTGGCTGCATCGTTATCAGCGTCACGGCGACCCCGGCCTAATTCGCCAATCTCTCTTCAGTGTCCTCCGTGCCCTCTGTGGTCAGTTCTTTCTTCCGGATCTCGTCCACGCGCTCGGCCATGGCGTACTTGAGCTTGTCGATGCCCTCGCCGGTCACGCCGGAGATGGGATAGAGCGCGAGCTTCTTGCGGCGGCAGAACTGGCGCAGCTTCGAGAGCTTTTGCTTGTTCGCCACGTCGATCTTCGAGGCCGCCACCAGCATCGGTTTTTTCTCAAGGCCGGCGCCGAAGCTAGCCAGTTCGTTCATGATCACCTCGAAGTCCTTCGCCGGATCGGGACGGCCGGTCGCATCCGACACCTCCACCAGGTGAACCAGCAGGCGCGTGCGCTCGATGTGCCGCAGAAACTGCGTGCCCAGGCCCGTGCCCTCGTGCGCGCCTTCGATGAGCCCGGGAATGTCGGCGACCACGAAGCTGACCTGCTCGGGCTCTTCGCCCACGGCCACTACGCCGAGGTTCGGCTGGAGCGTGGTGAAAGGATAGTCGGCGATCTTGGGACGCGCGGCGGAGATGCGCGAGATGAGGGTGGACTTGCCGACGTTGGGGTAACCGACCAGGCCGACGTCGGCCAGCAGCTTGAGTTCGAGCCGGTACGAGCGCTCCTCGCCGGGACGTCCGGGCTCGCACTCGCGCGGAGCCTGGTGAGTGGAAGTCGCGAAACGCGCGTTGCCGCGACCGCCGCGACCGCCGCGAGCGATCACCACGCGCTCATCGGGGCGCGCGAAATCGTGCACACGCTCGCCGGAGTCAGCGTCGTAGAGGATGGTCCCGACCGGGACCTTCAGGACGACATTCGCGCCCTCACGCCCGGTCCGGTTGGAGCCTTCGCCGTGACGGCCACGCTCCGCCTTGTGCTCGGGATTGAAACGGAAGTGCACGAGGGTGTTGTGGCGCTCGCTGGATTCCATGACGACGTCGCCGCCCTTGCCGCCATCGCCGCCTGAAGGGCCGCCGCGCGGAACGAACTTCTCGCGACGGAAGGCGACGCAGCCGTTGCCGCCGTCGCCGGCCTTTACGCGGATGTTGGCTTCGTCAATAAACATGGAAAGCAGTTGGCATCGGTAAAGACGCAGCATGCTGCGTCTCTACCGATAATTCGTTCATGCCACAGAGGACGCCGAGACGCGGAGGATTCTAGATTGTGTGCCTTTAAACACGACCGTGTCCTGCCGCACCCAGCCCACCCTCCCCATTCGAGCATAAACCATTCATTCTTCTGGAGTGAGGACATGGAGCAGCCCTTGCCTGTATCTCGGCAGAGGAATGCTATGAGCCGGGGAAATTGGCACGCGCTGCTGTTCGGGCTGATCCTGCTGGCGCTGTGCTTCGTGCAATAGGAGAGACGCAGCAGGCTGCGTCTCTACGGTAATTCGTTTATGCCTTAGCGATCGCAGCCGGCTCGATGAGGACGTACTTGCCCATGCCGCCTTTGTCCACGAACTTGATGCGCC
>DASQGF010000108.1:0-8975 GCA_035632755.1 Terriglobales bacterium | reverse complement strand
GCTCCGCCCGCAGGTTTTCCTGGCTCTTGTAATACTTGCGCGTGGCCACCACGATGGCGTCTTCCACCGCGCTGACCACGATCTGCGGATCGATGCCTTTTTCCCGGCTCAAGCCTTCAATCGTCTGATAAAGCAAACTCGCCATAGTTGCGTCCCGATGGTGCAGACCAGAATCTCAGCGCTGTCATCCCGAGCCGCGTCTTTTGCGGCGAGGGATCTTGGTTTTCCTGCTCCCCTACTTCCTACTCCCTAGAATTTCCGGCGCCAGGTTCGCCTTCTCGACATTCGAGTACGCGATCGCCACTTGCCGTGCCGGCTGCTCCGGCTTTCCCCGCTTTGCCTTCGCCGCGCTCACCGCCAAAAGCAAGGTTCCGTCCTGAAAGCTCTCCAGCCGCCCTTCGAAGAACCGGTTGCCCTCGATAGGCCCGCGGGTCGTGAGCTTCACCCGGCTGCCGACGAAGCGCGCAAAATCCTCCGGCCGGCTCAGCTTCCGGTCCAGGCCTGGCGATGAAACCTCCAGGGTGTACGACCCGCCCGGCACCGCGTCCTCGACGTCGAGGATCGTTCCCACTTCGCGGCTGACCGCCTCGCAGTCGGCGTGCGTCACGCCGCCCGGCTTGTCGATGAACAAGCGCAGCATGCGTGCCTTGCCGCCCGCGCCGCGGAACTCCAGTTCGACGAGTTCCAGCCCACTCGAGGCCGTCACCCGCTCCGCGACCTCGCGCACATGCTCCAGGTCGATCGCCATGGCCAGCGCGGCAAAGCCAAAAATAAAGTGGGCTCTCGCCCACTGATGTGCTTCGCCACAACAGCTTAACAACTTATGATACGCCCGCTTTCCCGAAAAGACAAACCCCGCCGCTGCCTCCTGCGTCCTGCCGGCTACTCCTGTAGAATAAGGCCACCAGCGAGACAAACATGATCCATTTCCCCGTTCCTGAGGCCCTGACCTTCGACGACGTGTTGCTGCTGCCGGCGCGTTCCGACGTGGTCCCCACCACCGTCAACACGCAGACCCGGCTCACGCGCAACATCACGCTCAACATCCCCGTCCTCAGCGCGGCCATGGACACGGTGACCGAGTCGCGCCTGGCCATCGCGCTGGCACAGCAGGGCGGCATGGGCATCATCCACCGCAATCTGTCCATCGAGGCCCAGGCCGGCGAGGTGGACAAGGTGAAACGCTCGGAGAGCGGCATGATCGTGGACCCGGTGACCATGTCGCCCGACGCCAAGATCTCCGACGCGCTGGAGGTCATGCGCCGCTACAAGATCTCCGGCGTGCCCATCACCAAGGGCAAGAAGCTGGTCGGCATCCTCACCAACCGCGACCTCCGCTTCGAAACCCGCACCGACCGCCCCATCAAGGACGTGATGACCAAGGACAACCTCATCACCGTTCCGGTCGGCACCACGCTGGAGGACGCGGAGAAGATCCTGCACCAACATCGTATCGAAAAGCTGCTGGTGGTGAACGACAAGTACGAACTCAAGGGGCTGATCACCGTCAAGGACATCCAGAAGAAGCTCAAATATCCCAACGCCGCCAAGGACGAGCACGGACGCCTGCGCGTGGGCGCCGCCATCGGCGCCACCGGCGATTACCTGGAGCGCGCCCAGGAGCTGGTCCGGACGAAGGTGGACGTGCTGGGCATCGACAGCGCGCACGGCCATTCGACTCGTGTGATCGAGGCGCTGAAGTGCGTCAAGGCCCGCTTCCCTGAGACTGACGTGCTCGCTGGAAACGTCGGCACCTTCGATGGCGCCTGCGAACTGGTGCGCAGCGGCGCTGACGCAGTGAAGGTCGGCGTCGGCCCCGGCTCCATCTGTACTACGCGCGTGGTCACCGGCGCCGGCGTGCCGCAGATCACCGCCATCGCCGAGGCCTACCGCGCCTCCAAGGACGCCGGCGTGCCCATCATCGCCGATGGCGGCATCAAGTACTCGGGCGACGTCACCAAGGCACTGGCCGCCGGCGCCAGCGTGGTCATGATCGGATCGCTCTTCGCCGGCACCGAGGAGAGCCCCGGCGAGACCATCCTCTACCAGGGACGCTCCTTCAAGTCCTATCGCGGGATGGGATCGCTGTCCGCCATGGGCGGCGGCTCTGCCGACCGCTACGCCCAGAGCCTCGAGCCCGGCGACGCTTCCACCGCTATGCTCGACGAAACCGATGGCAATCGCCTGGCCAAGCTGGTCCCGGAGGGCATCGAAGGGCGCGTGCCATACAAGGGCACGCTGGCTGCCGTCGTGTACCAGCTCGTGGGAGGGTTGCGCTCGGGCATGGGTTACTGCGGTACTCCCACCATCCCCGAACTGCAGCAAAAATCGCGCTTCGTGCGCATCAGCGGCGCCGGCCTCCGCGAAAGCCATGTGCACGACGTGATCATCACCCGCGAAGCCCCGAACTATCGCGTCGAATGAGTGGCTTGCCTGAGACCGCGGTCCGGCACGAGACCACGCAGCCTCTCTCGCGCTTGAAAAACGTCCTGTGGTATTGGGTGCCGGCCGTGGCTTGGATGGCGATGGTACTCGGCGCCTCCAGCGATCCTTTCTCCGCAAAAAATACCGGCGAGATCCTGCACGCAGTACTCGCCTGGATTTTCGGCCAGATGAACGCAGCCACCTTCGGTCTGGTCCATTTTCTGGTCCGCAAGTCGGCGCACTTCACCGAGTACGCCATTCTCAGCGCGCTGTGGTTCCGCGCGATCCGCGTGCACCTGAGCAGCCTGTGGCGGGTGCGATGGGCGCTGGTCGGGCTGGTGATCAGCCTCTCGGTCGCCATCCTCGACGAGCTGCACCAGAGCTTCGTGCCCTCCCGCACCGGCAGCACGCATGACGTCCTGCTGGACTTCTGCGGAGCGTTCTTTGCCCAGCTCTTGATCTGGTACGCGCTGCGCCGGAAAGAACTGGCGGCTGCGGAGACCTAGTTCGCTGGATGTAGCGCCGGCCTTTGGTGGCGCTATGACCAAAAAGAAACGCACCCGAGGATGGGTGCGTTTTGGCTGAATGCTGACGGCTGATTGCTATTCCTTCGTTTCCCCGCCCGGAGCTTCTGCGCCGCCTTCGGCCTCGGCCTGCTTGGCTTCTTCTTCCATCGCCTTGCGTGTGGCTTCGGCTTTCTTGGCGCGGGCTTCGGCGCGCTTATCGCGCTTCTCCTGGATGACCTTCTCGCTGCCCACCAGCTCGACAAACGCTTTCTCCGCCCCATCGCCGCGCTGGAAGGCGGTGCGAACGATCCGCAGGTAGCCACCTTCGCGGTCGCCGAAGCGGGGCGCAATCTCCCACAGCTTGCGGACAGCGTCCTGGGTCATCAGGAACGCGCCAGCCTGCCGACGCGCCCACAGGTCGCCGCGCTTGCCCAGGGTGATCATCTTCTCCACGTGCGGCCGCATGGCCTTGGCCTTGGCCACAGTGGTCTCGATGCGTTCCTCGACGATGAGCGAAGTCACCAGGTTGCGCAGCAGAGCGCGCCGGTGTGCAGTGTTACGTCCGAGTTTCCATCCTGCTTTGAGATGACGCATATTGGTTTTCCCGTCAGTACTGCCCTTCGCGGAACGACGAGTATCCCAGAGTCGGCGATGGCTGTGGCGGGGCACCGGGCACGGCGTTGCCGTGTTCGTCGATCTTCATACCCAGGCCCAGCCCCATGGAGGCGAGGATCTCCTTGATCTCGTTCAGCGACTTGCGGCCGAAGTTCTTGGTCTTCAGCATCTCGGCCTCGGTCTTCTGCACCAATTCCCCAATGGTCTGGATATTGGCGTTCTTCAGGCAGTTGTAGCTGCGCACCGAGAGCTCCAGCTCTTCGACGGAGCGGTTCAGGTTCTCGTTGCGGATCTCCGGCTTGCGCTCTTCCGTGATCTCGGTCTCGATCTCCTCCTCGAAGTTGATGAAGATGTTCATATGGTCCTTCAGCAGCTTCGCGCCCAAGCCGATGGCGTCCGCCGGGCCGACTGACCCGTTGGTCCACACTTCCAGCGTCAGCTTGTCATAGTCGGTAATCTGGCCGAGACGCGCGGCTTCCACCACGTAGTTGCACTTGCGCACCGGCGAGTGCACTGAATCGATGGGAATGAAGCCGATGCCCAGGTCTTCGTCGAAGTTCTTGTCGGCGGAGACGTAGCCGCGTCCGCGCTTCAGGCGCATCTCCATGTCCAGCTTGCCGCCTTCGCTGACGGTGGCGATGTAGACGTCCTTGTCGAGGATCTCGACGTCGCTGTCGGCCTCGATCATCCCCGAGGTGACCACACCCGGCTGGTCGGCGCGCAGGTAGATGGCCTTGGGGCCGTCGCCGTTCAGCTTGAACGGAATCTGCTTCAGGTTAAGGATGATGTCGGTCGCGTCCTCAACCACCCCCTGAATGGACTGAAACTCGTGCAGCACGCCTTCGATCTTCACCGCGGTGATGGCCGCGCCTTCGATCGAAGACAGCAACACGCGCCGCAGCGCATTGCCAATGGTGGTGCCGAATCCGCGCTCGAACGGCTGCGCCTGAAAGCGGCCGAACCGGTCAGTGAGCGTCTCCGTCTCAGCCGCCAGCCGCTTGGGTTTTTGAAAGCCTTTCCAAAGCATTGTTGTTTCTCCTTTCGGCCCTGTGGCTCAAGGTCGCATCCCGCTGGCCCATCGGCGGGTTGTGCGCGGCCAAGGCTGCTCGGGCTCGAAAAGCTGGGCCCTAAAACCAGTTGTCAGTAGTCAGTAGTCGGTAGTCAGTTAGAACCCGACCCCTGGAGGGACGCAACCCGATCCGCGCCCCAACCTCTACTCCTTGTCATTCCGAGCGGACGTGAGTCCGCGAGGAATCTGCTGTTCTGCCGCTTACTTACTATAAAGTTCCACAATCAACTGCTCGTTGATCGGCAGGTTGATGTGTTCGCGCGTCGGCAGCGCCAGCACGCGTCCCTTGAAGTTCTCGCGATCGATCTCCAGCCAGGGCGCAACGCTCAAATGGCTGGTCTGCTCGCGGACACCTTCCATCACGGGCAGCCTGCGGCTCTTCTCCCGCAGCGCGACCTCTTCGCCGGGGCTCACCTGGTAGGAGGGAATGTTCACCTTCCGGCCATTTACCTCGACGTGGCCGTGGCGCACCAGTTGCCGCGACTGCCGGCGCGAAGTCGCCAGACCCAGGCGGTAGACCACGTTGTCCAGCCGGCGCTCCAACTGCTGCAACAGCAGTTCGCCGGTGACGCCCGGCTTGCGGGCGGCCCGCTCGAAGTAATTGCGGAACTGCTGCTCCAAGGTGAAGTAGATGCGCTTGGTCTTTTGCTTCTCGCGCAACTGCAGGCCGTAGCCAACCACCTTGGCCCTGCGGTCCTTGCCGTGCTGCCCGGGCGCGAAGTTGCGCTTCTCGATCGGGCACTTCTCAGAAAAACACTTCGCCCCCTTGAGGAACAACTTCATCCCTTCGCGGCGGCACAGGCGGCATACTGCTCCGGTATAACGTGCCAAGTTTTCTTCTCCTTCTCGGTGTCGATCGGTTTACAAGGCTGGCAGCCTCTTCTTCCCGATCCGCTGTTATCGGTTCATCGGGAGATCGGGCCATCGGGTCATTTCCAGCTCACCCGATGGCCCAATCGTCCGATGGCAAGATTCCTACACTCTCCGTCTCTTCGGCGGACGGCACCCGTTGTGCGGGATAGGCGTTACATCGCGGATATTTCTCACTTCGATGCCCGCGGCGGCCAGGGCGCGGATGGCCGACTCGCGTCCCGATCCCGGCCCGCTCACGCGCACTTCGACCGCGCGCACACCGTGCTCGCGCGCCATGTTGGCGGCATTCATCGCCGCCTGCTGCGCCGCGAAAGGCGTCCCCTTGCGGCTGCCGCGGAACCCCAGCGACCCGGAACTCTTCCACGACAGCACCCGGCCTTCGGTATCGGTGATAGTAACGATAGTATTGTTGAACGACGCTTGGATGTGCGCGATGCCGAAAGGAACGTTCTTGCGTTCCTTGCGCTTGAACTGCTTGCGTTTGCCTTTTTTCGCCGGCGCCTCGGCTGCCCCGCCGGCGGCGGCTCCTGCTGCTGGTGTCTTCGCCATATGTCAGTCCTGACTCTAGGTCTTGGCCGCGGACTTCTTCTTCTGCGCGACCGTGCCCCGGCGCGGCCCCTTGCGGGTTCGCGCGTTGGTGTGCGTACGCTGCCCGCGGACGGGCAGGCCGCGGCGATGACGATGCCCGCGGTAGGAGCCGATCTCGATCAGCCGCTTGATGTGCATCTGCGTATCTTTGCGCAGGTCACCCTCAATCCCGCCTTCGCTCTCGATGATCTGACGGATGCGGTTGACTTCGTCGTCATTGAGGTCTTGCACCTTCTTGATGGGCTCGACGCTCGCCTGCGCCACGATGCGGCGGGCGCGCGGCTGGCCGATGCCGTAGATGTAGGTCAGCGCGATGTCGATGTGCTTCTGGCGCGGCAGATCCACGCCGGCGATACGTGCCATAAGAACCTCTGTCCTTGGTCGTTAGTCGTTGGTCGTTGGCGCCGCCGATTCCTCGCTAACGACTAACGACGGGCTTCAGCCCTGTCGCTGCTTGTGTTTCGAGTTCTCGCAGATCACCCGCACCACCCCGCGGCGGCGGATAACCTTGCACTTGTCACAAATCTTCTTGACCGATGCGCGTACTTTCATAAGAACCAGCTGTCGTAAGATCCTTCGCTTCGCTCAGAGCCTGCCCTGAGCGAGTCCTGCGAGCCGAAGGGATGACCGCCCGCGGCTCCGACGCCGCGGAACGCGCGGTCATTTGTACCGATACACAATCCGACCGCGCGTCAGGTCGTAGGGCGAAAGCTCCACCGCGACCTTGTCGCCCGGCAATATGCGGATGAAATTCTTGCGCATCCGCCCCGAAACGTGCGCCAGCACCTGATGCTTGTTCTCCAGTTCCACCCGGAACAGGGCATTGGGCAACGGCTCGATCACCGTCGCCATGACTTCAATCGCGTCTTCCTTACTCATGCACCCCTTGTTTCTTCGTGTCGGGTTCCCTCGCTTCGCTCGGGATTTCGGCCCGCGGCTCAGACGCCGCGGAAAACGCCTCAACTTCCTTACTCATTCAACTCCGGTCGGCCGGATGCCGATTTGATGCTTGAAACCCTGGCTAAGACCCAAACCGCTACTCCGTCAGGATCAGCGGGCCGTTCTTGGTGACAGCCACGCAGTGCTCGAAATGAGCGCTGTAGCTGCCGTCCTCGGTCACCGCCGTCCAGTTGTCGTCGAGCACGCGGGTACCGGGCTTGCCGATGTTAACCATGGGCTCGATGGCCAGCACCATGCCCTCGCGCAGCCGCGCCCCGTGTCCGCGCGTGCCGAAGTTGGGCACCTGCGGGTCCTCGTGCAGCTTGGTCCCGATGCCGTGGCCAACGAACTCCCGCACCACGCTGAAGCCGTTGGCCTCGACCCACTCCTGCACTGCGGCGCCGACGTCGCCCACCGCGTTGCCGATGCGCATCTTCTCGATGCCCTTGTACAGTGACTCTTCGGTGACTTTCAGCAATCTTTGCACTTCCGGGCGAAGGTTCTCGCCCACCGCCACCGTTAGCGCCGCGTCGCCATAGTAGCCATCGAGCACCACGCCGCAATCGATAGAGACGATGTCGCCTTCCTTCAGCACCCGCCGTTCCGACGGGATGCCGTGCACAATCTCCTGGTTCACCGACGTGCACAGCACGCAGGGGTAATCGTAGTACCCCTTGAAGGCCGGCTTGGCGCCCATTTCCTCGATCTTGCTGGCCGCCGCCCGTTCCAGGTCCATGGTGGTGATGCCCGGCTTCACCATGGCTTTCACCGTGTCCAGCACCTGCCGCACGACGTGGCCGCTCTGCCGCATCTTCTCCAGCTCGGCGACCGATTTACAGACTATTGCCATGCTCAATCGCCCGGAACGCCTCCGCCGTGACCTTGTCCGGGGCCTGGTCTCCATCGACCTCGCGCAGCCGCCCCTGGCGACGGTAATAGTCGATCAGGGGAAGCGTCTGGCGCTCGTAGGCCTTCAGGCGTTCGGCAATGACTGCCTCGGAATCGTCCTTGCGCGTCACCAGCTTCGAGCCGTCGACATCGCAGGTATCGGCGACGCGGGGAGGCTGAGAATAAACGTTGTAGATCCTTCCGCAGGTGGGACAAGTACGGCGCCCCGTCAGGCGGCGCAACAATTGATTATATCCAACCTCGAAATTCACCACAACCGGCGGCGCGGCGCATCGTTTTTCAAAGAACTCGCCCTTCAGCAGCCCGTCCAGCCACTCGGCCTGGGCGACAGTGCGAGGAAAGCCGTCCAGGATGAAGCCCTGCGCGCAATCGTCCTGGCGCAGCCGGTCCGCCACCATGTCGCACACCAATTGGTCGGGCACCAGTTCCCCTTTGTCCATGAAGGCCTTGGCCTTCTTGCCCAGCTCGGTGCCGCGAGCCACGTTGTCGCGCAGGATGTCGCCGGTCGAGATCTGCGGGATCCCGTAGCGCTGCATGATCAGCTTGGCCTGCGTGCCTTTGCCCGCTCCCGGCGCTCCCAGCAAGATCACCGGGCCGAGCTTAGTCTTGACATCGGCGGCCGTGCTCGCCTTCGCGTCCATGTACGACTCCCAGCCCAAGTCCGGGCGCCCCACGCCGAAACCCATGGCCGCATCATCTTTAACTCACTGGGTAGAGACGCAGCATGCTGCCCCTCTACAAGTTCCTCACCAAGCTCTTCTTCCCCGGATTCTCCCGCTCCTGGGAGTGAAACCGTCGTAGTGGCGCATGATGAGCTGCGCCTCCACTTGCTGCACTGTATCCATGGCCACCCCGACCACGATCAGCAGCGACGTGCCTCCGAAGTAGAAGGTCACGCCCAACCCGTTGGTTATCCATGCCGGCAGTCTCTCGAAAAACGTCCCCAGCGCACCCGGCAGGTGGTTCAAATGGATACCGGCGATCATCCACTCCGGAATGAACGAAATCAGGATCAAGTAGAGGGCGCCGACCAGCGTGATGCGTGTCAGGAT
>DASQGF010000107.1:0-29117 GCA_035632755.1 Terriglobales bacterium | reverse complement strand
CCAGGATGGCATCGATTCCCCGTCTCATAACGATCCTCCTGCACGTCTTTACATGGGCCGTGGTTGCCGGGGCGCGCCTCGCCCTGGCGCGGTATTACTGCCCTCCCGTCTGGCCGGATGACGAGCCTCGCTTGACATCTTGTTCGGCCTGGTCTGCTTCCTTCTGCAGGCCTTGCATCTGCGCGTACACGTCTTTGTCGGGCTCGGGGGTGGGCACATCGGGCGCGGCGGAAGTGCGGGTATCCGGAGCGGCGGGCAGACCATTCTTGCCGCTGTTGGTGGCGAGCTGCTGGAGACCGGCGTCGAGTTGTTCGCGGAAGCGGTTGGACATGTCCTCCAAGTCCGCCACTTTGACGGCTGGTTTGGAGCCTTGGGCGCAGTCGCCTTGCTTGCTGCTCGCGACCCGCACTTGCACCATGTCAGCGCTGTCGGGAGTGTCGTCAATGCGGTTGATAACGTCTCCCGGCGTGAGTTCGCAGTCGCCGGTTGGGGTTGCCACATCGAGATTGCTGGCCACGACGAAAACCGTATGTCCCGGATCGAGCGCGGGCGGCGGATCATTCGAGGCCGGTTGCGAGCCTGGCGTTGACGGGCGAGATGACGCCGCTTTCTCCGCCGCCAGTTGCTGCTTCACTTCCTCCGCGATCATCTGCTTGACCTCAGGAGTGAGCTGCACGTTCGTGTTGGCGTCCGGCGGAGGGCCTGGTGATAAGCGATCTCCCTCACCGGCTTGCTGCGCGTCGTAGGCCATTCTCAAGTTTTCGGCGAGGATGAAATCCGTCAGCCAGAGATCGGCTCCCGGATAGTAGCGCGCGGGCGCGAAGTAGTATCCGTAGTAGCCGTACCAGGGATTGCCCGCCCAGCCCCACTGGTAGTACACCGGCGCTCCCCAGGGAGCGTACGCCCAACCGTAATAAGCTGGGCGGTAATAGTAGTAAGGAGCGTAGACGTAATATGAGCGTCCGCGCCACAAATACGACCGATACACAACGGCGCGGTAACGTCCGTGCTCATAGTAAGTCCGCATTCTGTAGCCGCGCACGTAATTCCGCTCCATGTGGCCGTAGTTTCGCCCTGCGAACACCACACGGCGACCACCCGGCATATTACGTTCGACCCGGATACTGTTGTGAGCCCCATGATAGACAGTTGCGCCGCTGCGAGTCTGGATCGTTCTGACTCTGCCGTTCCGGTCGTAGCCAACGTTGTGCCCGCCGACGTTGCGCATGGTCAGAGGTGCCGTTCCCAGCCGCGTTGCGGTACGTGTCCCTGGCCGAGTCGCCGTTCCAGGCCGCGTTGTAGTGGCCGTTCCTGGGCGTTGCGGTGCCGGCGCCGATCGCTGCGCAGGGGCTTGTGTCGGCCTACTCGGAGCAGGCGCCGATCTGCTCGGCGGTGGTGAAGAGCTATTCTTGTTTTTTTGCGCCCGAACGAGCGCCGGGAATGCCAGTAGAACCGCCAAGCAAGTTGTCCATAGGAACTGATTTCTTAGATTGACGAAGCGCATCGCGACCTCCTACCACAAAAACTTTCTTTGGGACTTCACTAACAAGAACGCAACCTGTACAAAAGTTCCATAAACCCGGCCCGAAGTCTCATTGAGATGACTCAGCCGCCGAGCGCTCATAAATCGAGTCCGACGACAGCCACACCTCCAGGACCTTTCCAGAATCAAACGACACCACGCTACTCGACCGGGCAGTTCGAACCTTCCCGGCGCCAGCCCTGCTCTTCAACTTGTAATGCGCCCCCCCGACGACAATTTCCGAGATCACGAGCGAAGTTCGCCCCTGGGCCTCAGTTCCTGAGCCGGACACTTCCGTACCGCGGTCAAGCGCCGAAGAACCCGAGGCACTGAGCCGCATCAGCAGCGACCCGGAAAAGGTAAAGGCACCATCCGGCTGCCGGTTGACAGAATCCAGCGTGATCCACAGCCGGGCCCCCGACGCCAAGTGCAGCGATGCCGGCGGGTTGGGAACCGCAGCGCGAGGCGTGCTCGGTGCTGATCCCGGAGCCTTTGCCGTATTGGAAGGCTGGGTTCCCCCGCTCGTGCTTGACGCAGGGCGAACAGAAAACGTCCGGCCCTGCGCTGTCGCCTCCGCAGCTGCCGTGGGCTCTGGAGGCGACGCTGCTATCTCAGGCTTCTGTGAAGTTGGCGGAGTCTCCAAAGCGGCCTGTGTCTGCGGTTCCGATGGGCCCGCCCTGTTGGCTGCCGTCACTGTTTTCTCCGATTTCGGCTCAGGCTTAATCGCTGGCGAAGTCTTCGGCGCGGCCGCCATTGGCCCGTGCTGATAAAGCGCGCCGCCGGCTGCTGGCACTGCAGGCGCTGTTATCTGCGGCTCGGTACTGTTGGGAGCCTCACTCTTCGGCTGCGCATTCTCTGCCGGTGGCAGGACTGCCTTTGACTCTGCGACGGGGGCCGTGCCGGTCGTCACCTTGACTTGGTCTGGCTGAACAGGCGGCTGCAATCGCAGATACACGTCGACGCCCACCGCGACCAAGGCCAAGAGCGCTGTTGCCAGCGAGATCTTCCACGCGGCGCGAGGTCTCCAAATGGACTGCCAAAAGCCCACCCGTGCGTCACGCTTCTCGACGGGTTGAACGGTAGGAACCGCTGCCCTGGAGTCGAGAAAAGCGTTCATCCAGTTATCCAGACGCTTTTCTGTCTGTCTCCACTCAGCTTCGTCGGCAAGGGCGGGGCGGTCGAAGTTGCGCAGGCGGCTGTCGAGCTCCGAACATGCGGAACACTGCGCCAGGTGCTGCGCGTAGGCGTTCCGCAACCACTCGTCGGCCTCGCCCTCGATCACCGCAAGGACGGTCGTGGCGTCCGGGCAGGCGCCATTGCTGCCGCCACGCTTTTGCTCCAGTTGCGGCATCAATCTCTCCAGAAAATTGCTTTCTGACCAGGACATTGGTTCAGCCAAGCACCTTCTCCATTTGAATCCACAGCATCCGCCGTCCGTTTTGTAAGTGCGATTTGACCGCCGCCACCGTCAGGCCCGTCAGCGCGGCCGTCTCCTCGTACGAGTGACCCTCGATCTTGAGCTCGATGCAGCGCCGCTGGTGTTCGGGAAGTTTCGCCATTTCCTCGCGCAATCTAGCGGTGGCCGCCCGCAGCGCCGCCCCATCCTCCAGCGAGTGCTCATCGCCGACGCCCGCCAGGTGCTCTTCGCCGGTCTCAGACTGCCGGCGTCGACGCCGCCAAGCATCGATGCACACATTCTTGGCGATTCTCGTGAGCCAGGCGCCGAAGTGTCCGCCGCTAAATCCGTTGAGGTTCTGAAACGCCCGCAGGAATGTCTCCTGAACCGCATCTTCCGCCGCAGAAGCATCCTGCAGAAACACCTTGCAGGACACGTACACGCGCTTCTTATGGCGGTCGAACAGAACACGGAAGTATTCAGGGTCTCCATGCACACGAAAGCTTCGAACCAGCTCCTCATCTGAGGACTCCCGCCGAATTGGCGCTCCTGCTGACATAAACGCCGCGACCGGCAACTTTCCACAAATTGTCAAAAGTTTCTGGAGACCTGGGAAACGGGCCGAATGGGGGACTTACAATCCGCCGTCGCCGTGAGGGTGGGCGTGAGGAATCAGAACTTGTGCTGTTCCTTCAGGGCTGGGGCAGAGAGCGCTCTATCTTACACCTGCAATGCAAGGACCTGACCCCGACCAGGTGACGAGGGGGGTAGGAAACAGGTTGCCTTGGGCATCAAGACCGGTGTTTTCGGGAGTTATTTCCGATTCCGGAACAAGCGGTCTCGCGACGCGCGGATCGCCAGGATGTCCCGGCGATCCGGCTCATGTGGCAGTGCCTACTTGCCTCCTCCAGTCCGGCCGGGTGCAGGCGGTTGATCCACGTCTGCGTCTGCATGGTCGGCTTCGTTCTGCAGGTCCTGCAACTGGGTTTGCGCGTCCTGGTCGGGCTCGGGCGTGGGCACGTCGGCTGCCGCTGAAGTGCTGCTGTCGGGAGCGGCTGGCAGACCATTCTTGCCCTGGTTGTCAGCGAGGTGCTTGAGTCCGGTATCAACCTGCTCGCGGAAGCGGTTGTGCATCTCCTGCAAATCGGCGACCTCCACCTGCGCGTTCGCGCCGGTCGGGCAGTCGCCCTTCTTGCTGCTTTGCACGCTTACCCCCACCCTGCTCCCGTCGACCAAGGTGTCGCCGGTGCGCAGGATGATATCCCCGGGGGTCAGTGCGCATTCCTGGCCATCGTCGGTAGTGACATCCAGATTGCTGGCGACAATGAACACCCGTTGTTTGGGATCGAGTGCGGGCGGCGCCAGGTTGGCCGCTTCCGGTGCTCCGGGGCGCGGCGGCGCGGCTGCCGCTTCCCGCTCCGCTGCGAGCTGCTGCCTTACTTGCTCCGCGATAAGCTGCTTCACCTCAGGAGACAGTTGCGCCGCGCTTGGCGCCGGCAACGCGCGTGGAGCTTCTGCGGCCAAGGCTTCCTGCTGCGCCGCGTAGGCCATTCGCAGGTTCTCAGCCAGAATGAAATCTGTCAGCCACAGACTGGCGCTGGGGTAAACCGGATAGGGAGTGAAGTAGTATCCGTAGGAGGCGTACCAAGGATCCCCGAACCACCCCCACCGGTAATAGACCGGCACCGCCCACGGGTTATAAACCCATCCGTAATAGACGGGCCGGTAGTAGTACGCGGGGACATACCAGTAATAGGGTCGGCCGCCCCAATAATACGTTCGATAGACCACCGCGTACGGGCGTCCGCCCCAGTAGTAGGTGCGCATCCTGTATTCGCGGCCGAACCGATCCCGCCTGTACGGGCGTTCCACGTAGCCCCGGTGCGGCCCCATGCTCACCAGGCGGTGACCATCGTGCTCGCGCACGACCACGCGTCCCCCGTGCGGTCCACGATAGATCGTGGTTCCACGAGGAGTTCTGATCGTCTCAACCCGACCGCCCGGACGGTACGTGACGGTGTGACCTTTGATGACCTGCGACGGAGGCCGCGGAGCGACTGTCCGCGTTGATGTGGTCGGAGTTCCCCGACCAGTCGTTGTCGTCGCCGGCCGTTGCCCTGTCGCAGACGTGGGGGGCCGGTTTGACGGAGCCGCCGCTGGGCGCTGAGGCGCCGGTGCCGACTTAGTCGGCGGCGGTGGAGCCTTCGTCTTCTTCTCATCCTTCTCTTGCGCCCAGGCTACCGCCGGAACCACCAGCAGAGTCAGGACTAACCATTTTCTTAGGACTGTATTTGTTGCCTTAGCGAAGTTCATCGCGACCTCCTAAATCCCAGGCCCTCTCTTGGGACTGGCCCTGGCAGGCAGGAACGTGAGATTGCTCGTTGGAGGAGTTCCGTCGTACTGGCACCCTGCTGATATGAACGCGAAAATTCCACAAAGGTTGCTGAGGTCTAACGGTGTCTTGGGGCCGACCTGGGACTCTAAAAAGGGAAGCTGCCAACGGCAGATAGGCGAAACCTGGGCTCGACGCCTGAGCCTGAGCTGGCCGGACGGCCGTTGACCTTGCAGCTTCAACAATATACACCTGTTTTCATTTTTGACTTCCTCATCACCCCCCGCTGTGACTGAACTCACTGAGGCGCGTGGGCATTCCGCAATACCCTAAAGCGTTTTGGGGCTGCTCTGCCAGTCGAGGGCGGAAGCCTGTGAGGACGTCATGGCACTCATCGATTCCAAGACCGGGAAGGTGATCCGGGACTACTCCGTCGAAGAACTGCAACATGCTGCCAACCTGATGCGCGGTTATGACCTGGTGGTGCTGGCCGCGGCCGCCTCCGGGCACGCCGGCGGGACGCTTTCCATCATGGACATCACCGCCGCGCTCTATCTCAAGGTGGCCAACCACGACCCCAGGAACGCGAATTGGGAAGACCGCGACCGCATCATCTGGTCGGCGGGACACAAGGCCCCGGCGCTCTATCTCGGGCTGGCCTTCGCCGGATATCACAAGCCGGAAGACGTGGTCACGCTGCGCAAGCTGGGCTCACCCTACCAGGGACACCCGCACTGGGTGAAGGTGCCGGGCGTGGAGGTGTCGAGCGGTTCCCTGGGACAGGGCCTGAGCGTGGCCGTGGGCACGGCGCTGGCGGGCAAGCTCGCCGGCAAGCCGCACAAGGTGTTCTGCATCATGGGCGACGGGGAGCAGCAGGAAGGCTGCATCTGGGAAGCTGCCATGGAGGCCGCCCACTACAAGCTGGATAACCTGATCGGCATCGTGGACAAGAACGGCCTGCAGATCGACGGGCGCGTGAGCGATGTGATGAACATCGAGCCGCTCGAGGAGAAGTACCGCGCCTTCGGATGGGAAGTGCTGCGCTGCGATGGTCATGATATGCAGCAGGTGGTCGACACGCTGGAAAAAGCCCGCACCATGATCGGCAAGCCGACGGTGATCCTGGCCGAGACCGTCAAGGGCAAGGGCGTCAGCTTCATGGAGAACGTCGCCGGCTGGCACGGCAAATCGCCCAGCGTCGAAGAAATGGTCAAGGGCCTCGGGGAACTCGGTCTTGATAAGCAGATTCCCTACGCCCGCCTGCTGGAGAAAGCCAAGCAGTTCCAGGCGGAAGCGGACAAGACCCTCGACGCCAAGCTGCCTAAGTTCAGCCGCAGCTACTGGTGGAACAGCGACTCCAAGATGAAAGCCGCCATGAAGCCGACGCGAATGGGCTTCGGTCAGTCCCTGGCCGAGAACGGCGGCGACCAGCGCGTGGTCTGCCTCGGGCTCGACATCTCCGGCTCCATCACCATCAGCGAGTTCTACGCCAAAAATCCCGAGCGCAAGGACCGCTGGATCAGCATGGGAATCGCGGAGCAGTCGGCGACGGCGGCGGCCGCGGGATTGGCGCGTGAAGGGAAGCTGCCGGTTTTCGGGACTTATGGGACGTTCGCCGCGGCCCGCAACCTCGACCAGTTGCGGGTCTCGGTCTGTTATGGCGACTTCAACGTGCTGGTGGCGGGCGCGCACGGCGGCGTTTCCGTGGGACCGGACGGCGCCACTCACCAGGCGCTGGAAGACCTGTTCAACGTCCTCGGTCTGCCCAACATGTCGGTGGTTGTGCCCTGCGACTCGGTCGAGACGCGCAAGGCGACTACGTATCTGCTGCTCAAGCGGCCGGGACCGAAGTTTATCCGCTTCGCCCGCGAGGCCACGCCCATCGTAACTACCGAGGCAACGCCGTTCGTTTTCGGCAAAGCCAACGTGATTCGCCTGCGCCACGAGGCGGAGAACTTCATCGATGCATTCCAGACTGTGCTGGCCGCGAAGTACGCCGACGAGCACGAAGACCTGAGCATTATCGCTTGTGGGCCCATGGTGCCAGAAGCGATGCGCGCCGCGTACATCCTGAAGCAGGAGTTTGGATATGAGACGCGCGTCATCAACCTGCACACGCTGAAGCCCATCGATACCGCCGCCATTCTGCGCGCCGGCAAAGAGACCGGCGCCATCGTCACCGCGGAAGAGCACCAGATCGGCGCGCTGGCCTGGCACGTGAGCGGCATCCTGACCGAGAGCCCTGAACTCTACGGCGTGCCGCTGATCACGGGCGCTATCGGGGTGAAGGATCGCTTCGGCGAGTCAGGATATCCCTGGGAGCTGATCAAGGAGTTCGAGGTCAGCGCCGAGCACATCGCGCAGAAAGCCGCCGAGCTGATGGCGGTCAAGCAGGGCGCGGTGGCGGGAGTGGTAGCGACCATCGGGTGAGCGCGGATCGGGTGATCGGGAGATCGGGTCATCGGGTGATTGAAAACCAGGATCCCTCGTCGTCAGATCTCGCCTCCGCCGGGGCGGGAACCCACAACGGCGGAAAGTCCGGCACGTACGTGCCGGGAAAGCGCCTACAGCTCCAGAACGCCGCGGACGATGTTGTCCTCCATCTCGTGCTTGAGCGAGAAGCCCAGCCGCTTGCATACAGCGCGCATCTCGATGTTTTCCGGAAGAATATTCGAGATCACGCGCTTCAGCTTTTCGGCGCGGGCCACATCAATGCTGCGGCGCACCAGTTCGGTCCCCAATCCCTGGTGCTGGACCTCGTCGAGGATTACCACCGCCGACTCGGCCGAGTCGGTGCCGTGGATCTTGCTCAGCCGGGTGACGCCCAGGATCTGCGGCTCGCCGCCCGAGGGATCGTGGCGCTCGGCCACCAGCGCCATCTCGCGGTCGTAATCGATGAAGCAGATGCGCGTCAGCCGTTCGTGTGCTGTGCGCGTGCTCAGCTTCATCGGCTGGAAGTAGCGCAGGTACACGCTGCGCGCCGAGAGTTTCTCGTGGAACTTGATGATCAGCGGCTCGTCCTCGGGGCGGATGGGACGGATCGTGACCGGGGTGCCGTCCTTCATCGTCCACTCATCCACGTACTGCGTGGGGTAGGGGCGGACGGCGGCGCGCGGCAGCTTGTCTTCCGCCACTTCCCTGCCGTGCAGCACCACGCGCGCATCCAGCGCCAGCAGGCGCTCGGGTGAGGCCAGCAGCGGGTTGATGTCGATCTCCTTGATCCGGGGCTGCTCGGTCACCAGCTCGCTGAAGCGCACCAGCAGGTCTTCCAGCGCCGCCAGGTCCACCGGCGGACGCCCGCGCACGCCCTTGAGCGCGGTGAAGATCCGGGTCTGCTCCATCATGCGGCGCGCGAGAGTGGAATTGAGCGGCGGCAGCGCCAGCGCGCTGTCCTGCGAGACCTCGACCAGTTGCCCGCCGGCGCCGAACAGCAGCACCGGTCCGAACTGCGTGTCGATGGAGCTGCCGATGATCAGCTCGTAGCCGTCGAGCTTGGCCATGGGCTGCACGGTGACGCCCAGGAAATGTCCGGTGCCCTTCTTCTGCTCCACCTGGCGGCGGATCTCCTCAAATGCCGCCCGCACTTCGTCGGGGTTCCTCAGGTTGAGCTGTACGCCGCCCACGTCGGTCTTGTGGGTGATGGTCTCGGAATAGAGTTTGAGCACCGCGGGATAGCCGATCTCACCGGCAATGCGCATGGCTTCGTCGGCGCTGGTGGCGATCTCGGTGCGCACCGTGGGGATGCCGTAGGCCGCGAGCAACTGCTTGGACTCGTACTCTGTGAGGATGGTGCGGCCGGTGTCGCGGACTTTCTGCACGATGCCGTCGGCGAGCGCGCGGTCATATCTCTGTTGCTGCCGCAGCGACGGCGTCTCGTACAGGCCCTTCAGGTTGTAGGCGTACCTCCACATGTAGCAGAAGGCTTTGGCGGCGGTGTCGGGAAACGGGAAGGTGGGGATGCCGGCGCGGTTCAGGATCTCCTCGCCGCCGGCGATGTCGGCGCCGCCCATCCAACTGGCCAGCACCGGCTTGCCGGTGGAGCTGGCGTAGGGCCGGAGCTGCTCGGCGATCTGCGTGGGATTGGTCATGCCCTGCGGCGTCAGGATCACCAGCATGCCATCGATGCCGGGATCCTTGGCGGCGATCTCCAGCGCCTTGGCGTAGCGCTCGGGCTCGGCGTCGCCCAGGATGTCGATGGGATTGTTGTGGCTCCAGGGTGGCGGTAGGAAACTGTTGTAGGCCGCCATGGTTTCCGGCGAGAGTTCGGCGAGTTGGCCGCCCAGGGACATCAGCGTGTCGGTGGCCAGCACACCGGGGCCACCGGCATTGGTAAGGATGGCCAGCCGCGGCCCGCGCGGACGCGGCTGCTTGGCCAGCACCTGCGACATGTAAACGATGTCGGAGATAGAGTTCACGCGCAGCACGCCCACGCGGCGGAAGGCGGCTTCGAGCACTTCGTCGCTGCCGGTCAGCGAGCCGGTATGCGAGGCAGCCGCCTTGGCGGCCGCGGCGCTGCGGCCTGCCTTGATCACGATGATGGGCTTCGATAGCGATACCTCGCGCGCGGCGGAAAGGAACGCGCGCGCGTCGCCCACCGACTCCATGTAGATGACGATGCTGTGGGTGCGTGGGTCGTGGCCGAAGTAGTCGATCAGGTCACCCCAGCCCACGTCCAGCATGGAGCCGACGGAGACGAAGCCGCTGAAACCCACCATCTCGCGCAAGCTCCAGTCCAGCACCGCGGTGCAGAGCGCGCCGCTCTGGCTGATGAAGGCCACGTTGCCCGGCCGCGCCATGGCGCTGGCGAAGGTGGCATTGAGGCCGCCGACGGGATTCATCACCCCCAGGCAGTTGGGCCCGATGATGCGCATCTTCCCGCGGATGATCTCGGCGATCTGGCGCTCCAGCTCCTGGCCTGCCTCGCCGTGCTCCTTGAAGCCAGCGGAGATGACGATCCCTGCCGGCACGTCCAGTTCGACCGCCTCGCGAATGATACTGGGCACGGTGGGCGCGGGCGTGGTGACCACCACCAGGTCCGGTTTCTCCGGCAGCTCGTGGATATCCTTATAAGCGCGAATCCCCAGCACGCTCGGCCGGTTGGGGTTGATGGGGTAGACCGTGCCGCCGAAGGGCGAACTCAGCAGGTTCCACAACACCGTCCGCCCCACGCTGCCCTGGCGCTCGGTGGCGCCGATAACGGCCACGTTCTTGGGCGAAAAAATAGGATCGAGCGGATGGCTTTCCTCCCGCAACAGGTCATGCGCCGGATCGACGACGATCTTCCCGGCGCCGGCTTTGGGCTGCAGCTTCGCAGTCAACGTAGTCATGAGTGCCTCACAATGATCAGCAGGGCTCTGCTGGCTTCTGGTTAGTATGACTCAAGAAGATCGTCTGTGCACACCGACTGCCGGACCTCAAGCGGGTGGTTGCGGGTCTGGTGGGACACGTCGTGGGAAGGGTGGAGACTTAGTGCCCTGCTGGCGACTGGCGACGGGCTACTGGCGGCTGGGTTTTTCCGTCCACACCAGCACTCCGATGAAGGTGGGCGCCAGCACGAAGACGACTGCCAGCAGCGACCATAAGATTGTCATGCGTCATACTCCTCGGGTCCGTCACCCGGAGCGCCGTTGATCTCGCTCCACCACATGTCACAGCGCTCGGTTTCCAGGGTTTCGGCGATGTATTGCCGGCCGGCCTCGACCATGTGCTTCCACATACGGTGGGCGCGGGCGCCGTCTCGCAGAAAAAGCTCGGCTTCCCGGGTGCTCACCGGCATGCCCACTTCGCGGGCGATGCGCAGCACGTCGCTGGTGGTGATCTCGGCCGTAACTCGCTCGGTATCGGTATCGAAGCTCGTTAGCATAGGTGCCACCCCACACTGGATATCCTGACCCGCGCCTATAAGACCACGTGGGCTGCGCGCCTGCCTATGGCAAGGGTCACAGCCGAATGTGATACGAATCACACGGCGGTCCGGATTCAGGAGTTCCCCGAAAAGGCATCACTCAGGCGGCCCCGGGGCGCTTGCGAACCCACGCGGTCAGCGCTAAAAGTAGCTGATTACACTCCCTCGGCGGGGTCCGGCGGGGTATAATCGCGACACATCCCCCATGACCAAATATTCCATCGTGGTTCCGTTCCACAACGAACAGGAGAATGTCACCGTTCTCTACGACCGCCTGAAAGCTGTGATGGAGGCGGCGGGCGAGAGCTTCGAGCTGGTTTTCGTGGACGACGGCAGCCGCGACGCCACCTTCCGCCTGCTGCAAGAGATCGCCGCCGTTGACAGCCGTGTCGTGGTGGTCAAGCTGCGCCGCAATTTCGGCCAGACTTCCGCCGTGGCCGCCGGTTTCGATCACGCCCAGGGCGAGTACATCATCGCCATGGACGGCGACCTGCAGCACGACCCCGAGGACATCCCCAGGTTCCTGGAGAAACTATCGCAGGGCTACGACATCGTCAGTGGCTGGCGCAAGCGCCGGCTGGACAACCTGTGGATGCGCCGCATTCCCTCGCGCTGCGCCAATTGGCTGATGGCCAAGCTGAGCGGGGTGAGCATCCACGACTTCGGCACCACCTTCAAGGCCTACCGTCGCGACGTCCTGCAGCAGATTCCGCTCTACGGCGAGATGCACCGCTTCATCCCCGCGCTGGCCTCCTGGTACGGCGCTACCATCTGCGAAGTGCCCATCCACAACGGCCATCGCGAACACGGCAACTCGCACTACGGCATCTCGCGCACCTTCCGCGTTTTCTTCGACCTGCTGACCATCCGCTTCCTGCTGCGCTACCTCTCCCGCCCGCTGCACTTCTTCGGGAGCATGGGCATGGCCGGCATCCTGATCGGCGGCGCGGTCGGCACCTGGCTCGCTATCATCAAGTTCATGCACCCCAGGATGGACGTCATCGACGAACACGGGCCGTTCGTGGTCTTCTCCGCCGTGCTCATCGTGGCCGGGGTGCAGATGCTCGCCCTCGGCCTGCTGGGCGAGATGCAGGCCCGCCATTACCACGAGCCTTCCCGCCGCCTGCCCTATTCGGTCGAGCGCCTGCTGCGCACCCCCGAGAGCGAACAGTCCACCCTGCAGGAATAGAGCGCACGACCACGCTGGTGCCTTTGCGGGACGGCACCCCGGCACAAGTAACCCGGTTGCTAGTGTAAAAGCGATTTATCACCAGTTGACAGGTAGAACGATGGGTTATCACAGCCGGTCAACAACGCGCACGAGAGGGTGGTTCCTAAGCGTCCGGAGTGGGAACGTTGACAGAGAAGTGTGTGGGATCAGTGTCCACGAAAATCTAAGTCTTGAATACCGCTTTTGCCAACGCCGTCGCCGCAGCTAGGCTCCGCTAGGAAGGGATGCCTGGCGGGCCGAGTATTTCGAGCCCGAACTCTGCCGCGGCTGCCATGATTCGGTCGCGGCTCGGCAGCGGAACGCTCGCCGGCGGAACCGTGTGTGCCGCGGCTGGTTCGCCCAGCGCGCGCATGAACTTTTCGAACCCGGCAGGCTCGGTGACCACGAGGCTGCGCGCTTGTGGCGACGT
Organism: Terriglobales bacterium; assembly: GCA_035632755.1. Taxonomy (GTDB): domain Bacteria; phylum Acidobacteriota; class Terriglobia; order Terriglobales; family Acidobacteriaceae; genus JAHFUA01. The sequence goes on along the minus strand of DASQGF010000107.1, from coordinate 16,322 downwards.
GACTTTGAAGGTGTGGGGGATATCTCGTGGTCCATACACGAACGACCCGGTCGGTGCCTTGATGATCCTGCCCCCAACCCAGAAGGTCAATTCGCCCTCGATGACATAGAACCACTCATCCTCTCGGTGATGAACGTGCACCGGCGGCCCGGAGTCCTCCGGAGCCAGATGCTCAATCACAGTCACGCGCCCGGCGGTCGTTTCACTGCTGGCTTTGACGATAGCCAGAGCGCCGAAGAACCAAAGAGCCTCCCCTTCTTCTTGTTTCAGGGAGATAGGGTTCACGGCTGGTTTTGCAGGGGTGGCCATAGCTCCTCCTGTCCATTGCGGATTCTATAGGGTTTATGCTCCCGGTGGGCCATCCGGAAATTCTAACTGCTCGATTGGCGACAACAGCCTTATCAACCAGTTACGCCTCCAGGACTTGGACCAGTCCCAGCTACTTAGCAGGTGGCGGCGGAGCCACCGTCATGCCATGACGCCGGAAGACTTCGGTCATCTTCGCTCGATTAGGCGGCCCGCCATGGGCGGCACCGATTACCTCGGCAGCCTCGCGGAAGTAGGCGGGGCCCATTATCGCGGGGGTTATGACGCAGAGCTGTTGCGCATCCACGCTGCCGAAATTATCGAAGCGGTGTACCGCACCGCGGGGGATGCAAAGTGCCTGCCCTGGACCTACCTCGATGGGTCTGCCGTCAACCGTCCAGGTAAGGACGCCAGCGATACCGTAGAGGACCTCCTCGTAGGAGTCGTTCTTGTGAGCGGGGGCCATCAGCTTCTGCCCTGCAGGGACGAGAACCTCGAACGCTGACACGCTGCCGCCAGAATCTTCGCCCGTGAGGAGGAACCGAACCTGTACCGGACCGATCTTGATGGTTTCTTCCGAAGGATTCACCTTGGTCGTGCCCTGCTGCATAAACACCGCCTTCAACTGGAAAGGTGCCCCACTCTAGCACAGCCTGCTCTACATGAAGGACTGCCAGCAACTGTTGATAACAGGCTTCATCGTTAACAACGGGGCGCGGGAGGCAAATTGCACCAGAAAGAGGTCAATTAGTGCTAAGGCGATTTTGCAACAACTATCCCCTTCCGGGCGAAGGTCGTTGCCTCAGTACGCGTCGCCTGTGCGCAGCATCACCGACAACAACCCTTCCTCTGTGGTTGGCTAAGGCCACCTCATCTCTCCAACCTAGGAGGCTTCCTCGGATGAGCGGCAACCAGAAAATTGGAGAGTGTGCTCCCGGGGCGACAGTGCGGCACTACCGCATCTTGGAAAAGATCGGCGCTGGGGGCATGGGAGTGGTCTATGAGGCGGAAGATCTCAAGCTGCACCGTCATCTTGCCCTAAAGTTCCTTCCGCCAGATGCAGCCACCGACCCCACGGCTCTCCGGCGCTTCGAGCGCGAGGCGCAAGCCGCATCGGCGCTGAACCATCCCAACATCTGCACGATTTACGACATCGACACCGCAGACGGCCAGCCGTTCCTCGCAATGGAGTTGCTGGAAGGCAAAACTCTGGCGCACACCATTGCAGGCAAGCCACTGCACACGGATGTGTTGCTCGACATCGCCATCCAGGTAGCCGACGCGCTCGACGCAGCCCACAGCGCTGGCATCATCCACCGCGACATCAAGCCCACCAACATCTTTGTCACCCGGCGTGGGCAGGCGAAAATACTCGACTTCGGGCTGGCGAGGATTGCGGCTGTGCAACCGGCCGCAGCCACCGGTGACATGCCCACGTCGCCCTCGGCCCTCACCGCGCCCGGCGCTACCGTGGGGACGCTCACCTACATGTCGCCCGAGCAGGTGAAAGGCGAGGACCTGGACGCGCGAACCGACCTGTTTTCGTTCGGCGTCGTCCTCTACGAGATGGCGACCGGCACTTTGCCGTTCCGGGGCGCCACGTTAGGCGCCGTAGCACATTCAATCCTAAGCGATGCGCCGAGCCCACCGGTGCGGCTCAATGCCGAAGTGCCGCCGAAGCTGGAAGAGATCATCGCCAAGGCGATGGAGAAGGATCGCCAACTGCGATATCAGCATGCGTCCGATCTTTGCTCCGACCTGAAGCGATTGAAGCGCCAGAGGGAATCAGCGCAGATAACGATAGCCAGCACCGTGACGACAGTCAAACCGGCACCCGCCGGAGCACGCGCGTGGAAGACGATCCTACCGCTGGGCGTGGCGGCCGTAGTTATCGCTGTGGGTGCGTTTTTCTACACACATCGTGCGCCAGCGCTGACTGAGAAAGACACGATTGTGCTCGCGGATTTCGACAATCGTACCGGGGACCCAGTATTCGATGACACCCTAAAGCAGGCGCTGGCGATCCATCTGGAACAGTCGCCGTTCCTGAACGTGCTCTCTGACGAGAAAGTCAATGCGACGCTGCGGCTGATGGGCCGGCAGCCTGGCGAACGCTTGACGCCCGCGGTAGCACGAGATTTGTGCCAGCGGGCGAGCAGCAAGGCGATCCTGGCTGAATCGATTGCCCGCCTAGGCAGCCAGTATGTGGTCGGGTTGAACGCAATCCATTGCAGCACGGGCGATTCCCTGGCCAAAGAGCAAGTTGAGGCTGCGGGCAAGGAAGAGGTGCTCAAGGCCCTCGGTCGCGCCGCAACTGCAATGCGCCGCAAACTCGGCGAGTCGCTCGTCTCGGTGCAGAAGTACGATACGCCGCTGGAAGAGGCGACGACGTCCTCGTTAGAGGCTTTGAAAGCCTTCACGGCAGGCTGGAAGGCTTTTCATCAACACGGAGATGTCGCGGCGCTCCCCTTTTATAGGCGAGCGGTCGAACTCGACCCGGATTTCGCCCTGGCCTACAGCGAGCTGTCGATGCCGTATTACAACCTGGGTCAGGTAACGCTGGCCAGCGAGAATGCGAAGAGAGCGTTCGAATTGCGCGGGCGGGTCAGCGAGCGCGAGAGGTACCGGATCAGTTCCTATTATTACTTTACGGTAACGGGCGAAGTGGAGAAGTCCAGCCAAGTGTTTGAGCTATGGAGGCAAACTTATCCCCGCGACTTCATTCCTCCCACCGATTTGGGCAACAACTACATGCTCTTAGGGCAGTGGGAGAGAGCATTACCGGAAACCCAACAGGCGCTACTCCTGGAGCCAGGCTTCTCTGTTGCCTGGGCCAATCTCGCGACCAACTACATGGCACTGAACCGCTTGGAGGAAGCAAGAACGGCGCTCGATCAGGCGCAGGCCCGCAAGATTGACGCCCTCTACATTCATTGTGAGAGGTACTATGCAGCGTTCCTGGGCAATGACTACCAGGGGATGCAGGAGCAATTGTCCTGGGCAGCAGGAAGAACAGGCGAGGAGGACGTGCTGTTGTCAGCGCAATCGGACACTGAGGCTTACTTCGGGCGGCTGGCGAAGGCACGCGAGTTCTCTCAGCGCGCCATAGACTCCGCGCGCCACGCCGACGCCAAAGAGACGGCCGCGTTCTGGCAAGCAAACGCCGCCCTGAGGGAGGCCGAGTTCAGCCAGGCCAGCTTTGCGCGGCAGGATGCTCGGGGTGCGTTGGCTGCGGTGCCGGGCCAGGAGGTGAGGGCGATGGCTGCTTTGGCCCTGGCGCGAATAGGAAATAGCGTAGAGGCGGGGAAGCTCGCTGAGGCCTTGAACCGGGATTTTCCCCAGCATACTTTGGTGCAGGGCTATTGGCTCCCGGCGATTCGGGCGGCTATCGAACTCCAGAACAACAATGCTGCCAAGGCGGTTGAGGTGCTCCAGCCAGCAGCAGCTTACGAACTGGGGGGATCGCGCACGGTTGGGATGCTGTACCCTGTCTATCTGCGCGGGCAGGCGTATTTGGTAATGCGGAAGGGCATAGAAGCCGCCGCGGAGTTCCAAAGGATCATTGATCACGGCGGCATCGTGCTGAATTTCCCGCTGGGGGCGCTGGCGCGAGTCGGTCTGGGCCGAGCCTACGCGCTCCAAGGGGACACTGCCAAGGCCCGCGCCGTATACCAGGACTTCTTCACCCTCTGGAAAGACGCCGACCCCGACGTCCCCATCCTGCAGCAGGCCAAGCCGGAGTACGCGAAGCTGCAGTGACTTCGTCCCCGATTTTGCTCCCCAGTTGTTGATAACAGGCGTTTGCACAAGCGACTGGGATCGTTGCCTGTGGCAGGAAGAACGTGGGCCAGCGTTCCTGTTGCTATTTCTGCTTTTCCGCCAAAAATTGCGGCTGCTTTTTCAGAAACTCGACGCCCTCGGCGAAGCTCAGGCTCTCGGGCGCGCGCCGGTAGTCGAACGCGGTCTCATGCTCGTTGATGTTGAGGTTCTTGAAGAGCAGGATCTTGCCGGTGAACCGCAGACGCATCTCGGTGACCTCCCAGCGGTCGCCGCCCACGCGCGATTGTTCCACCTCAAACTGCCCGCCGGGATCGAGGTGGCCCAGAATCCCCCATCCGAAGTTCACGCCCTTGAACAGGCGGGCCTGGATCTTGACCAGCCGCTCCTGGCTGGGATCGACCAGCATGCTGCCTTCCATCCCGTAGTACACCTGCAGTTCGCGGCTGGGTGCATCGTACTTCGGGTTGGGCTTGAACTTCAGGCGGATCACCTGCTGGCCATTCTTGCCGGGATCGAAGCCGTCGTACTCGTAGAGGAAGGCGTCGGGGAGCGCTTTCACCATCCGGGTGGTGCGCTCTTCGTCTTCTTTCTGCTGTTTCCGCTTGGCGGTGCGCGCCTGGGAATCGCTGGCCAGCTTCTCGAGACGCTCATCGTCCCGCTTGCGCTCTTCCGCCGAGGGCGGCTTGTCGTTGACGGCGATCAGCCGCGCCACCACGCCCTCGTTGGTCTCCACCAGTTCCTTGGTGATGGTGGCCTTGGGCGTTTCCGTACGCAGGCGGTACAGGAGACGCAAGTGCTCCTGGCTGGCTTTGTCCTCGTTGGCGATCACCCGCCGCACCAGTTCCTGGGCGGAAACTTGCGGCGTGGCCGGAGACAGCGCCTGCTGGGCCGCTGCTGACCCGCCCAGCAACAGGCCAAAACTCACGGCAGCAGTCCACGCTATGAAGGTCTTTCTCATAGGAAGCTTTCTGGATTTAGACGCCCCCTGCGCCCGGGGTGTTGCTTTCGCAATCATGATGCCACAGGCGGGCATGCCCCCAGTAACCAGTAAGAGGAAACTTGCGCCGGAATGAAAAGACCAGCATCGCGGCGGGTCATCGGCCAGCCAGGGCCTCCCGGCGGGAGGTGACTCCAGGACATCCACGGTTCATGGGCAAATTCCCGATTGCTGGCTGTCCTGTCGAGAGGGTATAGTTTTGGATGTTGCGCTCCGCCATCCGTCCGGCGGAGACCAGATACAGGTGTGGCGACGTTCCGGGGTGAACATAACACGTGTGGAAATCGCGGAAAGAAGAAGAGCCGGCGATAGTTCCGGCGACTTCCACGCAGAGGCCGCACGATCCTAACCGGGGCGGGGAGATGGCCATGGAAATGTCCGGACCGGCCGACAGCGCGCGCTCTGAGGTAGCTCACATCGGGAAGTCGGTGGTGGTCAAGGGCGAGCTCTCGGGCAGCGAGAACCTTTATCTCGACGGTGAGGTGGAGGGCAGCATCGAACTGCGCGAGCACCACCTCACCATCGGACCGCACGGCAAGGTGCGGGCCAGCGTCCACGCGCGCGACATCGTGGTGCATGGGCAGTTGAACGGCAACGTCCAGGGCACCGAGCGCGTCGAGCTGAAAAAAAGCGCGGTGCTGACCGGCGACATCGTCACCAAGCGCATCGTCATCGAGGACGGCGCCGTTTTCAAGGGCTCCATCGAAACCCAGCGCGAAGCGCCCAAGCCGGAGCCCAAGCGCGAGACCGTCGAGGCGGTCGCCGCCAGCGCCAGCAGCGGTTTCACCTCCAAACCTGCCGGCCCTCCCGTCGCGGAAGTGGCGCTGGTGGAGCAGAAAAAGTGACGCCCGAATCCTTCAAGTAACACTTGAAGTCATCCTGGCGTAGAATTCGGTTCAGCAGTCCATGAGTTCCGTGACCCACCACCTGTTCCGTCTGTTTCGAGGAAATGCAGAAGCCGCTACCACGCCGGCGGCTGAGCGGGGCGAGCGCCTGCGCCGCCGCTCCAGCGGCCTGGCCGAGTTCAACCGCGCCATCGAAGGCGAAGAAGGCCTGCGCATCCTCGACCTTGGTCCCACCTCGCCCACCAACATCGCCTATCTCACCGGCCTGGGGCACAAGGTCTACAACGAAGACGTGCTGAACGAATCGGAAGACCCGTCGCTGATCGTGCCGGCCGAGGATGGCCGCTCCACCCGCGACGCCGACCGCTTCCTGGCGGAGAACCTGGTGTACACAGGCACCACCTTCGACGCCATCCTGTGCTGGGACACGCCCGACTACCTGCACGAATCGCTGGTCAAGCCCATGGTGAACCGCATCCACCGCCTGCTCAAGCCCAAGGGCATCGTGCTGGCCTTCTTCCACACCCGTGACGCCGGCCCCGACGCTCCCTATTCCCGCTACCACATCGCCGGCGAAGACACGCTCGAACTGCAGTCCGGGCCGCGCTTCCGCCTGCAGCGCGTCTTCAACAACCGCCACATCGAAAACCTCTTCCACGACTTCTCGTCGATCAAGTTCTTCCTTGCCCGCGACAACGTGCGCGAAGTGCTGGTGGTGCGATAGGACAGCTCTTAGCTATTAGCTCTCGGCGCCTTTGGGTACGGGTTCTCCGGCGGCATCTCATCCCACCCGCCGCGTCTTGCCCACCAGGAACCGCGTCACCCGCGGCGATTGCAATACCGCCATCACCGGCCGGTGCAACACACGGGGGATCGAGGTCAATCGCCGCAACCATTCCGCATTGCGGAACAACGGACGCAACTCGCGCTCGTAGCGTCTGCGATAAATCGCCGCCGCCTCTGCCACCGACCTCTTCCCCGCCAGGGCTTGTGCCGCCATCATCCCGCTGTGCAGGGCTAACGAGATCCCGTCGCCCACGAAGGGGTCGATGAACCCGGCGGCATCGCCGGCGAACAACACGCCGCTCTCTTCTGCCTGCGGAGGCGCGAACACCAGCGGCGACGTAGCCACCGTTTCCGACACCTGCTGCCACGCCCGGCTGCGCTCCGCGAGCCTGGGATGTAGAGCCAGCACCTCGTCCATCGAATCGGCGGCTGCCGCCCGCACCATCGCGCATGCGTTCACCTGCCCGTTGCCTAGCGGTTGCACCCCGCAGTAGCCGCCGGGAAAGAAGTACAGGTCCACCGACATCGCAGAATCCGCCTCGCGGAAGTGCGCCTTCCAGCCCACCCATTTCTCCCGCTGAGACCGGGCGAGCCGGCTGCGTCGCAGATTCGACCAGCGTCCGCTGGCGTTGACCACCGCGCGCGCGCTGAATTCGCCCACCGAAGTCGAGAGGTCGAATGGTCCTGTGCCCATGATGGCACGCGCTTCCACCTGCTGGCGGCAATCGGCTCCGGCGTCGGCCGCCAGGCGCCACAGTGCGTGGTCGAGCTCATAGCGAGAGATGGAGGCTGCCGCCGGAGACAGCACGGCTTCCGCTACCGAAGTTTCGGCAAAGATGCGGGCGTGCGCGATGCGCCGCGCCCGCCGCACGAGATCGTCGAGGCCCAGGCCCGCCAGCAGCGCCAACCCCTCCGGCGAGATGAATTCGCCGCAGACCTTGTGACGGGGGAAGCGTCCGCGCTCGAGGAGCAGCACACGCGCGCCTGAGCGCGCCGCCGTGATGGACGCCGCCGTCCCCGCCGGCCCGCCGCCGATGATGGCTAGGTCGAAGGACATGGAGCCTCTCGCCACGCGATCACACCCATGCGACACAGATAATGGTTGCGCACCTCGACCGCCGCCGCACGCGTCGCCTGCAACAATTCACGCAATTCTTCCAACGTGTAGGCGCGCCGCACCGACGCGGGCGCGTCGTGCCGCGTCAGCCGGCTGCGGTACAAGGCAAAGCCAGCATAGGTGAGCGCCAGGTGAGCCGGACTGCGTCGCAGATCGTTGACCAGCGCCGCCACCCCTGCCACCCGCAGTGACTCGTTGACGAAGCGCACCAGCTCGCCGGGCTCCAGATGATGGGTGAAGAGCGACGAGCCTACCAAATCAAAACTGCCTTCGCGAAAAGGCAAGGACAGCGCGTCTCCGGCGACCGCCCGCCCGGTCCCGTTCAGGTGGGCCGCCGAGCGGTCGAGGACCACAAAAGCCAGCCGCACGCCCTCGCGCCCGAGTTCGCGGGCGATCCGCGCCGCGATGTCTCCGGAAGCGCCACCCACGTCGAGCAGCGACAGTTCCCTTCTCCCCGTGCGCCGGGCGATGTTGCGCACCAGGTCGCACATCGTCGCGGCCCCGCCGAACCAGCGGTTGACCATACGCAGATCGGCGAGCGAGGCGGAGATCTCGGCGGGAGAGCCGGAATCAGAGTCGAGAAGCTCGGGGATGACGAAGCGCTTCATGAAATTGGGTCATTGAGTCACTGGGTGATTGAGTCATTGAAAAACCCCGGCCGACGGCCCAATGACACAATGGCTCGATCATTCAATGACTCAATCCTTAAACGGTCTCGAGTTCTTCTTCGAGCAGCTGCTTGTTGTACAGGTCCGTGTAATACCCGTTGCGCGCGATGAGCTCGTCGTGGGTGCCGAGCTCGACGATGCGCCCGCCGTGCAACACCGCGATGCGGTCGGCGTTGCGCACGGTGGAGACGCGATGGGAGATGAAGATGGTCGTCCGCCCGTGCATTACCTCGCGCAGGTGGTTGAGGATCTTCTCCTCGGTGTCGGTATCGACGCTGGAGAGCGCGTCGTCGAGCACCAGGATGCGCGGGTCGCGGATGAGGGCGCGCGCAATGGCCGTGCGCTGCTTCTGCCCGCCGGAGAGCGTGATGCCACGCTCGCCCACCATGGTCTGGTACCTCTCCGGGAAGTCAGCAATGTCGGCCGCGATGCTGGCGGCCTCGGCGGCGCGGCGCACGTCGTCGTCGCCGGCGCTCTCCGCGCCCAGCGCGATGTTCTCGCGCACAGTGTCGCTGAACAGGAACGTCTCCTGCGGCACGAAGCCGATGGCGCGCCGCAGCGTGGCCAGCGGATAGTCGGTGATGGGACGCCCGTCGATGAGCACGCTGCCTGCGGGTGCGTCATAGATGCGCGGCACTAGGCTCACCAGCGTGGACTTGCCCGACCCGGTCGCGCCCACCACGGCCAGGCTGGATCCCGCCGGGATCTTCAGGCTGATGTCGTCGAGCACGGGTACGCCGTTATAGGCGAAGCTCAGGTTGCGGAACTCGATCTCGCCGCGAATCGTGGGAGGCGCCGCATCCGGCCGCACGCCGTCCTGGATCTCCGGCCGTTCCTGAAAGATTTCGTTGATCCTGCCCATGGAGGCGCTGCCGCGCTGGAACAGGTTCAGCACCCACCCGATGGAGATCATCGGCCAGGTGAGCTGCACCAGATACGTATTGAAGGCCACGAACATTCCCACGTCGATCTTGCCCTGCAGCACCTGGCGACCGCCCAGCCAGAGCACCAGCACCACCGCCAGGCCGAGCAGGGTCTCGAGCGTGGGCCACAGCATGCCCATCAACCGCACCAGCTTCAGGCTGCGGCGGATGTACTCGCGGTTGGCGCTCTCGAAGGCCTCGATCTCGGCCTCTTCCTGCACGAAGGCGCGCACCACCCGCGCGCCTGAAAAATTCTCCTGCGCCCGGGCGGAGATCTCGGAGAACATCGCCTGGATGCGCTCGAAGCGCTCGTGGATCCTGCTGCCGAAGTACTGCACCACGACGGAAACCACGGGCAGCGGCAGAAAGGCCCAAGCGGTCAGGCTGGGACTGATGCGGAACATGAAGTACAGCGCGCCGATGGTGTACACGAGGGTGTTGGCGCTGTACATGATGGCCGGCCCCAGCAGCATGCGGACGGCGTTAAGGTCGTTGGTGGCGCGCGCCATGATGTCGCCAGTGCGGGTGCGCTGGTAATACGACCACGACAGGCTCTCCAGATGGCGGAACAGGTCGTTGCGCAGGTCGAACTCGATGTCGCGCGAGATGCCGATCACCACCCAGCGCGTCAGGAAGCGGAAGATGCCCTTGACCAGCGCGATCCCCACCAGCAGCGCCGCATAGGTGGCTAGCTTCTCTCGCGTGACGCCTTGGTGGAGGCTGTTGATGGCCCGCCCCAGCACCAGCGGGAAGACGATCCACGTGCCGTTGTCCAGCAGCACGGAGACGGTCCCGAAGGCCAGCCCGCGCCAGTATTTCCGAAAGTAGGGCAACAGAGGACGCAGGTTCTGGCGCACGGTCTGCCGTTTGGGAGAAGCCAGTATCTGTGGGTGCACGGTGGCCGAGGTCATCGCTGATTGGATGAGATTCTAGCAGGGCGGGACGCAGGAGAAGTACCGAGTACCCAGTACCGAGTACCAAGTCGAGGAGCGCCGGCTGAAGGACCTGCCTGGCTCCGGACTCGGTACTCGCAACTCGGTACTCGGTACTACGTGGGCACTTTAAGGATCATGTAGCCGCCGGCAAATCCGAAGATCACATCCGGGGCCCAGGCGGCGAGCGCCGCTGGCAACTGGCTGACGTTGCCCATGGCCTCGAATAGTCCCGAGGTCACCCAATACACCACGGCGATGCCGATGGCGGTCGCCACCCCGGCCAGCGCGCCCCGCCGCCCGGTGGACAAGGCGAATGGGATGGCCAGTACCGCCATCACAAACGTGATCAGCGGGAAGGCGAACTTCTTCTGCAACTGCACACGCAGGCGGACCACGTCGAAGCCGCTCTGCTGCAGGTCCTTGATGTAGCGGCTGAGCTCGTCGTAGCTCATCTCCGACGACTGCTTGACTTCCTTCTTGAAATATGGTGGCGCCTCGGCCAGTTCGGCGAAAGTGGCGACATCGAACGTCTGATACTGGCGGATGGCGGCGCCCTGGAAGCTGCGCTCCCAACCGTCCTCGAAGATCCATTTCCGCAGTTCCGGCGCCCAGTGCGCGCGCGTGGCGTACACCCGGCGGGTGAACTCGAAGGTGGCAGGATCGAACTCGAAGGCGGAGATGCTGCCGAAACGGTTGCGGTCGGGATCGAAGAACTCGTAGTAGTAGATGGTGGAATGCTGGCCAAAGATCCACTTGCGGTCGGGACGCAGATAGGTCTGCGCCGGCTTGCCCTTGATGGCGTTCCATAGCTGGTCTTGGCGCTAATTGGCCTGCGGCAGCCAATATTGATCGAAGAAGAACAAGCCCACGGGGATCACCGCCGCCAGCACCAGCACCGGCGCCACGGCGCGATAGATGCTGATGCCGGTAGCCTTCATGGCGGTCATCTCGTTCGCCTTCTGCATCAGGCCGAAGGTCACCAGCACCGCGATGAGCACGCTCAGCGGCGTCATCAGGTAAACCATCCCCGGCACCACGTTCACCAGATACGCGCCTACCGTCACCAGCGGCACGCGGTTGCGTACAATGTCACCCAGCAGCTCGAAAAAGTTAACCACCAGGCTGAGCACCAGGAAGGTCGCCAGGACGAGCCCCAGGTAAATCAGGAACTCACGCAGGATGTAGTCGTCGATGATCTGCGGGAATCGGGTGTTGCGGAAGCGCCGGCGCGAGAGGGCGCGCTGGAAGGCCCCGTGTGCGCGCTGGGTGTGTCCCTTGAGCGCCAGCCAGAGCGGGCGCAGCGAGACGATCTCCATGGATATGCGGTCCACCCGCCACATCAGCCAGACGCCGGCGAGGAAGAAGACCAGGTTGGCCATCCACACCCCCTCGGCTGGCGAAACCCGCCCCTGCCGCGCCAGCGCTACTCCGGTGATGTAGGTGAAGTAGTAGAGGACCACCAGCAGGATGGTGAGGATGGATCCCGTTGACCAGCCGCCTTTCTTCGACGAGAGGCCGAGCGGGATGCCCACCAGCGCCAGCACCAGGCAGGCGGCGGGCCAGGCGAATCGGCGGTGCAGTTCCATGTCGAACCAGCGCGCGGTGGGATCATGTGCGCGCGCCAGCCGCCACAGCGTCGCCACGGGGATGGCAGCGAGGTGCGACCACTGCCGCGCACCCTCGGGCATGCTGCTGGCGCCCGCCGACGTCTCCGGCTCGGGCATGGGGATGGCGATGTCGCTTTCCTGGAAGGTCGTGATCTGGTACTGCTGCGGCAGCTTTGGGTCAACGTCGTGTTCAGTGCCGTTGATCATGTGCAGGCGAAGAGCTGTGGACGACTGGCTGCTGACCAGGCCGCGCTGCGCCAGCGTGATCTTGGGTGCGCCCGGGGTGCTGATGTCGGCTAAGAAGATGCCCTTCCACAGCGCCCCGTTGGGAGCGGCGCTCACGTCCTGCACATAGAGTACGTAGTTCTTGAAGTCCTCGTAGAAGACGCGCGGTTGGACCTCGTACGGGGCCTGCGGGCTTTTGAGGCGGTCCTGCAGGCGGGCCAGCGAGTCGGAGGCGCGTGGCGCGAGGTAGATCTGATTGCCCGCGGCCAGCAGCCAGACCGCGATCGCGAACATGGAAACCACTTTCAGGAACAGGCTGGCGCCCAGCCCGCTGGCGCGCATGGCGGTGACCTCGCTGTCCGCTGCCAGACGGCTGAGCCCGATCAGGATGCCCACCAGCACCCCCATGGGCAGGGTGTAGGTCAGCGTCTGCGGCACGGTGAACAGGAAGATCTCAGCCACGCTGGGCAGCGGAGCGCTGTTGCGCACTACCAGCTCCAGGATGCGTCCCACGCCGCCCATGAAGAGGACGAAAGTGGACACCCCCGTGCCGATCAGGGCATACCACAACACCTCGCGCAGGATGTACTTGGTGAGGATCCTCACGTCGCTGCCAGCGTAGCATAAGGCCGCACCATCGGGTCATTGGCGGCCGGGCGATCAGGTCATTACACGGACGGCACCCCCGCTGGCGTTTTCCTTCCCCGAAGCGTTAAATGTTATGCGCACCCAACCGGCCATGCCGCTCGTCCAGAACCATGCCGTGCGCTACGACTTTTCGCTCCTGAGCGACTACGACCTCCATCTGTTCAACGAGGGCAACCACAACAGCCTGTACGAGAAGCTGGGCGCACACCCGGCCACCGTGGATGGCCGGCGCGGCACCTACTTCGCCGTCTGGGCCCCGGACGCCTACTCGGTCTCGGTCATTGGCGAGTTCAATGGCTGGAACAAGACCAGCCATCCCCTGCGCGCGCTCGGCAGCTCCGGCATCTGGGAAGGGTTCATCCCCGAGCTCGGCCCGGGCACGGTGTACAAGTACCACATCGCCTCGCGCTATCAAGGCTACAGCATGGACAAGGCCGACCCCTTCGCCTTGGAGAACGAGGTCCCGCCGCGGACCGCCTCCATCGTCTGGGACCCCGCCTACGACTGGGGCGACGAGAGCTGGATGGACTTCCGCCAGCACCACAACGCGCTCAACCGTCCCATCTCCATCTACGAGGTACACCCGGGCTCATGGATGCGTGTGCCCGAAGACGGCAATCGCTGGCTCACCTATCGTGAACTCGCTCCCAAGCTGGCCGAGTACGCCAACCGCCTGGGGTTCACGCACGTGGAATTCATGCCGGTGATGGAGCATCCCTTTTACGGCTCCTGGGGATACCAGGTGACCGGCTTCTTCGCTCCCACCAGCCGCTACGGCACGCCGCAGGATATCATGTACCTGGTGGACCACCTGCACCAGCACGGCGTGGGCGTGATCCTGGACTGGGTGCCCTCGCACTTCCCCAACGACGCGCACGGGCTCGCCTACTTCGACGGCACCCATCTCTACGAGCACTCCGACCCGCGCCAGGGCTTCCATCCCGAGTGGAAATCGCACATCTTCAACTTCGGGCGCAACGAGGTTCGCAGCTTCCTGCTCTCCAGCGCGCTGTTCTGGCTGGACCGCTATCACGCCGACGGCCTGCGCGTGGACGCAGTCGCCTCCATGCTCTACTTGGACTACGCCCGCGACCAGGGCGGGTGGATTCCCAACAAGTATGGTGGCAACGAGAACCTGGACGCTATCAGCTTCCTGCAGAAGATGAATTCAGACGTATACGGACGCCATCCCAGCGTACAGACCGTCGCCGAGGAGTCCACCGCCTGGCCCATGGTCTCGCGCCCCACCTACGTGGGCGGGCTCGGCTTCGGCCTCAAGTGGGACATGGGGTGGATGCACGACACGCTCAAGTACCTGTCGAAGGATCCCATTCATCGCCGCTTCCACCACAACCAGCTCACCTTCCGCGGTCTTTACATGTTCACAGAAAATTACGTGTTGCCGCTGTCGCATGATGAGGTGGTGCACGGCAAGGGTGCACTCATCGGCAAGATGCCGGGCGACGAGTGGCAGCAGTTCGCCAACCTGCGCCTGCTCTTCGGATATCAGTGGGCGCAACCGGGCAAGAAGCTGCTCTTCATGGGCTGCGAGTTCGGCCAAAAGCGCGAGTGGAACCACGAGGAAAGCCTGGAGTGGTGGGTGCTGCAGTTCCCTGGGCACTCCGGCGTGCAGAAGCTCGTCGCCGACCTGAACCGTGTCTACCGCGAGCAACCGGCGCTCTATGAGCGCGAGTTCGATCCCGCCACCTTCGAGTGGGTGGACGCCAACGACGGCGACTCGAGCGTTCTCAGCTTTCTGCGACTCGGGTACCACGACGTGATCCTGGTGATCGCCAACTGCACTCCCGTCCTGCGCAAGCCCTACCGCGTGGGCGTGCCCGCGGGCGGCTGGTGGCGCGAGCTGGTGAACAGCGACGCCGAGATCTACGGCGGCAGCAACCAGGGTAACGCCGGCGGCGTGATGGCCGAACCCGTCGCCCACCACGGTCGCCCGTTTTCGCTGAAGCTCACCCTGCCGCCGCTGGGGATTCTGTACTTCAAGCTCGAACGCTAGAGGAGTACCAAGTACCGAGTACCAAGTACCGAGTAAGGCGAATCTCCTTGATACCCGCAACTCGGTACTCGGTACTCGGTACTCATCGCGGCCATGCCCCACCGATACCTTGAGTGCGACCCCACAAACGGCCCACCATATGCCTAAGCCCTCCCCGAGTGCCTGCGCATCCAACCGAGCGAATGACCGGCGAGCGCTTCGACGTGGTGGTGATCGGCGGCGGCATCAATGGCGTCGCCATCGCGCGCGAGTGTGCCTGCGGCGGCAAGCGCGTGCTCATCCTGGAGCAGAACGATTTCTGCTCCGGCGCTACCAGCCGCTCCACGCGCATCATCCACGGCGGCCTGCGCTATCTCGAGCACGGCGAGTTCGCGCTGGTGCGGGAGTCGCTGCGCGAGCGCGAACGCCTGCGCGCCGAGCGTCCGCACCTGGTGCGCCCGCTGAAGTTCCTGCTCGCCGTGGGCGCGGGCGGCAACCACAGCGCGCTGGCGGTGCGCGCTGGATTGTGGCTCTATGCCACCCTCGGCGCCGGCCGCCCGTCGGCCGTCGACGGCGAACTCGACCGCCTGGAGCGCCTGCTCGACTCCGGCCAGCGCTGGTCCGTTTTCCACTACGACGACGCCCAGTGCGAGTTCCCAGAGCGCCTGGTGGCCGAGTGGCTGCGCGAGGCGGTGGAGCACGGCGCGGAAGCCCGCAATCACACCCAGGTGCTTGAGGTCGAGACGCGCGACGGCTGCGCCACCGGCGTGCGCGCCCGCAATCTTTTGGATGACAGCGAATTCCGCGTCAGCGCCGATTGGATCATCAACGCCAGCGGCCCCTGGGCGGACATGGTGTGCGCGGCTTCGAGCGTCCGCACCGGATCGCCGCTCATCGGCGGAGTGCGCGGATCGCACCTGGTAGTCCGGCGGTTCTCCGGCGCGCCCCAGTCGGCGGTTTACACGGAAGCCGTGGACGGCCGGCCCATCTTCGTCGTCCCGTGGAACGGACAACTGCTGGTGGGCTCGACCGAGGTGCGCGACGATGACGACCCCGGCAGGACCGAACCCGGCGCGGGCGAGATCGAGTACCTGTTCGCCTCGCTGCAACGGCTTTTTCCCGGAGCGCGACTTTCGTGGAACGATGTGCAGGCCACGTTCGCGGGCGTGCGTCCGCTTCCCTACTCTCCCGGCGACAAACCTTCGGCCGTCACGCGCAGGCATTTTCTCCACGACCATGCCGACAACGGCGCCCGGGGCATGATTTCCGTGGTCGGCGGCAAGCTGACCACCGCGGCCACCGTCGCCCGCGAGTGCGCACGTAAGATCGGAATCGACGTGCAGGAGCCGGCGCTGGCCACCGTTCCCTCCGCCCTGGACATCGAATCGGCGCTAGCGAGATGGTCGCGGGCGGTGGCGCAGCGGGTGCACATCGCGAAAGCTTCCGCGCGCGCGCTCGCGGAGTGGTATGGGGCGGGCGCGGCCGAGATCGC
>DASQGF010000106.1:0-11189 GCA_035632755.1 Terriglobales bacterium | reverse complement strand
CCGCGATTTTGAAGGAGCGCATGCTCGAAAAGGACGGCTATGAGGGCGCCATGCGCCGGGCCCTCGCACGGAAGCCTTTGCTGAAGACGGATGGCCGGTACCTGTCCCGCGAGGAGGCGCATGACCGCCCCCGTCTTCGTTGACACCAGCACGGCTATCCGGTCTTGGAACCTACTACCGAGATATCCTGCTTCCCACCAGCCCCATCTCTCTCCCGCGCCAGTTCCTTGACCGTGTCTTCCAACTTCTGAACCTGGTCGGCCAGCGCCGCCAGGGCATCCGACAGTGGATCCCTGATTTCCTTGGGATCGGTGATGACCACCCGCTTGCCGTCACGAAAAATGATGTGTCCGGGGACGCCCACGATGGTGGAATTGTCCGGGACATCGTTCAGCACCACCGATCCCGCGCCCACGCGGCAGTTCTCGCCGATGGTGATATTGCCCAGGATCTTGGCCCCGCCTCCCACGACCACGTTGTTGCGAAGCGTTGGGTGCCGTTTGCCCTTTTCCTTGCCGGTCCCGCCCAGGGTCACGCCCTGGTACATGGTGACGTCATCCCCGATGATGGTGGTCTCGCCGATGACCACGCCCATGCCGTGGTCGATGAAGAACCGGCGGCCGATCTGGGCCCCGGGATGAATCTCGATGCCGGTCAGAAGTCGAGAAACCTGTGAGAGGAATCGCGCCAGCAAGCGCAGACGGTGCGTCCACAGCCAGTGGTTCACCCGATGCGCCCACAAGGCGTGCAGACCCGGGTAGCACAGCAGGACTTCGATCCAGGACTTGGCCGCCGGGTCCCGCTCGAAGACCGAGGCAATGTACTCGCGAATGGATTGGCTTAAGCCTGCCATAGTTTCAATCAGCACAGCTTACATCTGCTGCGCTGCCTCCCGAAGAGCCTGGAACACGACGGCAGCGCCGGACGGGATCCCTACCAGCAAGCCCCCTTCCTGGGCCAGTCGGCGAGCCATTACGATAGCATCTTGGCTCGGGATCTGGTGATCGCGTCCGATGAACTCCGTCCGCCTAGCGGCAACCGCGGGTCGGCAGCGTTGCCAGAGAGTGTTTCAAGTTCACCACCTGTCCGAGCCCTAAGTGATCCGTTCAAAGTTGTATCCGGCGGCTGTGAGTGCCGCACTCAGTTCATTGGCGTGGTTGAGGTCACGGGCTTCCATCGTGAGGTCGATGAGGGTGTGGCCCAATCGCGCGCCGTAGAAGGTGCGGTGGTAGTCGGTTTCCACGATGTTGATCCGCTGTGCCGCAATCACCTGGGTCAGCCGATGCAATGCTCCGGGGTGGTCCGGGAGAGGGATACGCAAGCGAACCAGCCGGCCGTCTTTGACCAGACCGCGTTCGATGATGCGGGAAAGAAGTGTCACGTCGAGATTCCCTCCCGAGATCACGACGGCAGCGGTCTTTCCTGCCAGGGAGATGCTGGCGTGGAGAAGCGCCGCCACCCCGCAGGCTCCCGCCCCCTCGGCCAGCATCTTCTCGCGTTCCAGCAGGAACAGGATCGCAGCCGCAATCTCCTCCTCGTCCACCACCACCAGGTCATCCACATACTTCTTTACGAGGGGCAGTGTTTTCTCGCCCGCGGACCGGACTGCGATTCCGTCGGCTACCGTGGACACAGGCGGCAAGGTAACGGGATGTCCCTCGCGAGTCGCCAGCACCATGGAAGGAATCAGTGACGATTGAACCCCGATGACGCGGATAGCGGGTTTGAGTTCCTTAAGGGCTACGGCTATGCCGGATATGAGTCCGCCACCTCCAACCGAAGCCACGACCACTTCGATCTCCTGGATCTGTTCCAACAATTCCAGGGCGATCGTTCCCTGTCCGGCAATGACGTCCTCATCGTCAAAGGGGTGAATAAACTTGGCCTGCCGTTCCCGGCAGCGTTCCAGGGATGCCTCGTAGGTCTCATCGAAGCTGGTTCCGTGGAGGACCACCTCGGCGCCGTGGTTTTGGGTGGATGAAACCTTGACCAGCGGAGTCGTGAGGGGCATCCAGATCTCGGCCCGGATGCCGAGGCGGGAGGCGTGATACGCCACGGCCTGCGCATGGTTGCCGGCCGACGCCGTGACCAGGCCGCGCTTCCTCTCGTCGGAAGTCAGGCATAGGAGTTTGTTCAGAGCGCCGCGTTCCTTAAACGCCCCGGTCCGCTGCAGATTTTCCAGTTTAAGAAACACGGGACTTCCCGCCAGCCGTGAAAGGGCATGAGAGTGCGCACACGGTGATACGGCAATGGCCTGGCGAATGCGCGCCCGTGCGTCTTGAATGCGAGCGAGCGTTACTGGGGACGCAGTCTCACCCGGCTTCGGAAGGGGAGTGGCGTTGATGGTCTTTGGGTTCATGAGTTGACCGCGACCTTGGCACGATTGCTCGTGTGAAAACGAGGTTGGAGCCAGCAGTGCTACGGCTTTACTGTAACTCATCGAAATAAAAGATGCCGCCTTTCCGTTACCCGATCGTTCATCACGCTCTCCCAATCTTGAGACGGCGCCTGATTGCCGACCAACTGGAAATGTTTGCCCTTGGGTCATAAGCGAAACAGCCGGTTCGCTCCCAATACCAATACAAGCGTCAGCGAGGCGATGGCCACTTCACCTAAAGCTCCGACGATGAACGGCCGAATACCCTGTTTCGTCATCTCACGAAAGTTGGTTCGCAATCCCACTCCCGCGAAGGTGAGCAGAAAAGCCCAACGCGACAGATTCGCCAGGCTGGTGAGCTGTTCTTTGTTGAAGGTGTGCGCCGTCGCCAGCAGGGAGATCAGCAGAAAGCCGAGCACGAACTTGGGGAACTTCTGCCACAGGAACGAAGCTTTGTTGGAGATGGTCTTAGCCTGTCCGGCGCTGGCCCAATACAGCGCGTATCCCAGCACGACAAAGCCGATCATGGCGTTGCGCGTGGTCTTTGCCAGGACGGCAATCTTGGCGGCGGCGTCAGAGTACAAGGCGCCCGCCGCGGTGGCCTCCGCGGTGTTATCCACGGCCAGGCCCGCCCACATTCCGTAGGCATGGTCGCTCATGCCCAGCCAGTGCCCGATCAGAGGAAAAGTGAACAGCGCGATCGCACCCAAGGCGAGGATGGCCGCGATGGCAAAGGAAGAGTCTTCGTCATCGGCATCGATAGCGCCTTTAGCCGCGATGATGGCGGATACGCCGCAGATGGACGAGCCCACCGCCAGCAGCGAGCTCAGCTTGGGTTTCAACTTGAACAGGCGGCCCAGCCAGGTCATAAGCGCGATGGCCAGCCCCAACTCCAGCACCACCAGCACCAGGCTGATCGAGCCGAGCTTCGCCACATCGCCCAGCACGAAGCGTGCTCCCAGCAGCACGATCCCGGCCTTGAGCCAGAATTCGTAGGTCGCAATGCCCGGCAGGAATACATCGGGGATTCTGACCGTGTTGGAGATTGCCAGTCCGATCAGGATCGCCCACAGCACGTACTCGATGTTGGGAATGACGGCATGGTGAGCCTTGGCATAGCGGGAGATGTTCTGTTCGAGCAGCTTGCCCGCATATCCGATCCCGGCCAGAAGCGCAATCCCGGGAAGCAGTTTGACCAGGTGAGGATGTGGACTGATGGGCCGAAGCCGGGGCAGCGCGATAGAGTCAGCCATGTCGTCTCCTCAATTCTCGATTCGTACTCCTCGACTCACCACGGGATGTGCTTCAGCACGCCGGCTCGCACCAGCAGCGCGGCGGCAAGTGCGCTCGCCACCGCCCAGGTGTCGAGAGAAACCCTGAAACCTGCCCAAATGGCAGGCTTCTTCTTTTCGTTACCTTCGCTCACAGATCGTTCTCCTTTCCCATCACGCGATATGTTGTTCGTCCGGTACTGCGGTGGTTCTTAGCTGTTTCCAGAGGTCCAGGGTAATCGTTTCCGCTTGGGAGCGCGCAACTCGGCCCACGATGAGCAGGGCCGGGGCGCTGATGCCGGCCAACTTCCACAAGCCGGCAATGTCCGTCCAATGCATCTGCTGAGACTTTCGCGCCGCGCAAGAAACGATGACGCAGGGCGTCTGCGGATCGAGCCCACTCTGAATGAGCGCGTCCCCAAGTTCCGCGTAAGCGGCGCCAGGCATATACACCACGACGGTGGTGCCGGGCGTGATGGCGCTGGTCCAATCCAGGGCCATTCCGCCGCCCTTGCGGTGCGCGGTGGTGAACAGCACTTGCGAGGCGAGTCGCCGGTCGGTGAGCGACACGCGGGCCGCAGCCGCCGCGGCGAGGGCCGAGGTAATGCCCGGAATGATCTCAAAGTCCACGCCGCCGTTTTTCAGCGCTTCGATCTCCTCGCCGGCGCGTCCGAAGATCAACGGGTCTCCGCTCTTCAGGCGCACCACGATGCCGGCCACGGTGGAAGCGTGAATGAGATAGGCGTTGATCTCGTCCTGGGTCAGCAGTTTTTGTCCGCAGCGCTTGCCGACGTCGATGATTCGTGCCTTCGGCGACACCAGTTCCAGGATTTCTTGGGTGACCAGGGCGTCGTGCAGGACGATGTCGGCGGACGCAAGAATCCGCACGGCTTTCACCGTAAGCAGTTCCGGATCACCCGGTCCGGCGCCGACGAGGTAGACCTTTCCCATCAGGCGGAACCTCCGGTGCGGCGTTTCTCCAAGCGGAGAAAGCGTTCAAATGACTTGCGGCTGGCGAGTAGCTGCAAGACGCGGGTCCGCCGGCGCGGATCGATTCTCCTGGCGAACAGAGCCCGTCTCATGGCGCCCAACTTCTGCAGCCAGCGTTCGTATTCGGGGCCAAACTGCGCCTCCAACTCGGCACGCAATCTGCCGGCTAGAGCTGGACTCAGGCCCGCGGTGGAGATTGCTATCTGCAACGGGCCGCGGCGGACGATTGCCGGATAATAAAAGTGGCAGCGCTCGGGTTCATCGACCGCGTTGCACAGAATCCCCCGAGCGTCGGCTTCGCGAAATACGGACTCACTCACGGCAGGCAATCCCGTGGCGGTTACGACCAGGAGAGCACCTTCCAGATCGGACGGCTGGAAGTGTCGGACGTGCCAGGTGAGACGGCCCTGATCCTTCCAACGCGCAATCTTGTCCGTCACTTCGGGCGCAATGACAACCACGCTTGCGCCGGACGCAAGCAATCCCTCCACCTTGCCTTCGGCGATCGGCCCGCCGCCCACAACCAGGCACTTGCGGCCGGCCAGCTTGACGAACATGGGAAAGAGGCTGGTCATGCATCAACCCTCGACGCCGTGTGATGGCCTTGCGGTGGGCAGGTCGCGCTCGACCGGCACCATCGAAAGGCCGGCAAGGAATTCTCGAATCTCCGAATCGCTGAACCGGCCGAAGAACCGGCGCAGATTCTCACCGGGCAGGCGCAGTTGCAAGTACGACCTGAGCAGGCGCTCAATCGCGTCCGGAACGTCGCCGGCCAGGCACCGGTACCCGGTCAACCGGGCGATGGCTTGATGTTTGCCGACCGCCCCTCCGACGCAGAAGTAATACGCATCCTGCAGCCGGCCATTGACCTTGATCTTCTTGCCCTCCAGGCCGATGTCCGCGATCCAGTGTTGTCCGCAACTGTTGGGGCAGCCGGTGACGTGCAGCTTCAACTGCTGATCGAATTCTGGCAGGCGCTCGTCCAACTCCTCCACCAGCCAGCGCGCGAACCCCTTGGTTTCAGTGATCGCGATCTTGCAGAATTCCGTGCCAGTGCAGGCGATCGCGCCTCGCCAGAATGGTGAGCCGTTGACCTGGAGTCCGATGCCGGTGAGCTCTTTCCCCAGTTCGCTCGCCTTTATGCTGGGGACATTCACAATCAGCAGGTTTTGCATGTTGGTGGTGCGCAGCTCACCCGTGGCGGATTGCTCGGCCAGTTCCGCCACGGCACGCATCTGGTCGGCGGTCAGGCGGCCGCGCAACACCGCGGCGCCCACATAGCTGTAGCCCGGCTGCTTCTGGAGATGGATGCCCACATGGTCGCGGTAAACATCGCTCGGCGCTTCTTCCGGAACGGACGGGTCCAGCGCGAATCCGATCCGCCGTTCAAGTTCCCGCTGAAAAGTTTCCGGGGTCCATCCGTGCCGGAGGAACAGAAACTTGAGGCGAGCCCGCTCGCGGTGTTCGCGCAGCACGCCGGCATCGCGGAACATCTCCGCGATCCCCCGAACGACGGGAACTGCGTGCTCCCATCGCAGGAATGCGTTTAACCGCACGCCCAGGTGGGGATTGGTGGACAACCCGCCTCCGACTCGAAGCGAGAAACCGGTCTCCAGTCCGCCGTTCCGCGTACGTTGGACAGCCGTAAGCCCTACGTCATTGATCTCCGGGTAGGAGCACCATGCCCGGCAGCCAGTGATGCAGATTTTGAATTTGCGCGGCAGGTTGTAGAACTCGGGATCCTGCACCAGGAGCCGGGTCGCCTCGTGCACCAGGGGCGAGGCATCGCAGATCTCATCGGCATCTACGCCGGCCAGAGGACAGCCAGTGATATTGCGGGTCACGTCCCCGCAGGATTCCATCGTGGTGAGGCCCGATCGCCACAAGCGCTCCAGCAATTCCGGCAGAGCCGCGATCTCAACCCAGTGGAGCTGGATGTTCTGGCGCACGGTGATGTCGGCGATGCCACGCGCGTAATCCCGGGTAAGCTGGGAGATCGTGCGCAACCGCGGTGACGTCAACATCCCGTTGGGGATCCGGATTCGCACCATGAAGTAGGGTGTCGCCTTGCCTTCGCCATTGCTCCCGCCGATGGCGCCGGCACCATCGCCCTGTGTGTAGACACCCCACCATCGGAAGTATGTCCCCAGCCATTCCGGCGGGATCGAAGCGCGTCCTTCCCGCGCGAAGCTTCGGATCTCTTCCAGGCACTCCAACGGGTTCTTCTCCCGCTTGAGGCGTTCCACCCTTTGGGCTTTGGTTTCCTGCGCTGCCTGTGTCATCGAGCTCCCTTGCGACCCAGCAAAAACAAAAAGGCCTACCGCTCATTTGCGCTTCCGACGGTAGGCCTTTAGAAATCGACTTTGAGTCCTAGATCTCTAAATCAGCTCTTCCTCCCGCCCGAAGACAGGCCGCAACAACAACAAGCGCAGCAACAAAGCATTCGAGTCTTCTGGCAGGGGTTCGACATAAACGGCTATTAGACTCCAGAGGGAGAATCAGGTATTCACGATTTTTTCGATACAAAACATCGGCGGATCTACGCTCACTTCTTACGCTCGTCGCCGAAGACCTTTCCGTCCTTGAGGTGAATGACGCGGTGGGCGTGCTCGGCGATGTCGTGTTCGTGCGTGACCAGCACGATGGTGTTGCCTTGCTGGTGCAGCCGGTCGAGCAGGGCCATGATCTCGGCGCCGGTCTGCGAGTCTAGGTTGCCGGTGGGCTCGTCGGCCAGGATGATGGCGGGATTGTTCACAAGCGCACGCGCGACCGCGACCCGCTGCCGCTGGCCGCCGGAGAGCTCGTTGGGCTTGTGCATCATGCGGTCCTCGAGATCCACCGCCTTCAGCGCCGCCTTGGCGCGCTCGATGCGTTCCTCGGCAGCGGTGCCGTTGTAGATGAGCGGCAGCTCGACGTTGTGCAATGCCGTGGCGCGAGCCAGCAGGTTGAAGGTCTGGAAAACGAAGCCGATCTCTTTATTGCGGATGCGCGCCAGCTCGTCGTCGTCCAGATCACTGACCAGTTGTCCATTGAGCCAGTAGCGTCCTTTGGTGGGACTGTCCAGGCAGCCGATCAGGTTCATCAGCGTGGACTTGCCCGACCCCGAGGGTCCCATGATGGCGACGTACTCGTTGCGGTCGATACGCAGGTCCACTCCGCGCAACGCATGCACCTGCTGCTCCGAGCCCATGTCGTAGGTCTTCCACAGGTCCTCGGTGCAGATCATGCAGTTGGACGGCGGGGCGGTTGGTTTCTCGCTGATGCTGGCGACTTGAGTGGACATTCGGCTGTCTCCTGGCCTTTGGACAGACCCTCCGGTTAGACGGGCCTGCCCCGCTTCGGTTATGACTCTTCCTGCTTCTTAACCGTGTTATCGATCTTGACCGGGGCTTCGTTCTTGAGGGTGCGCAGGACCTTGTAACTGCCCACCACGATCTCGTCCCCCTGCTTGAGCCCGCTGGTGACCTCGATATCGGTGGTGCCGGTGATGCCGGTCTCCACCGGCACGAAGACCGCCTTGCGGTCACGGATTACGAACACTCCCTGGATCTCTTCCTTGTCCTTCTTGGCTTGTGCCGCCGAGGGCGACGCCGCCTCGACCGCTCCTTTGCCCTTGGTCTTGGGCTCGAGATCGGCCCGTTGCCGGATGGTCAGCGCCTGGATGGGGATGGCCAGCACGCCGGTGCGGGTGGCGGTGGTGATCTTGGCCGTGGTGGAGAGCCCGGGCCGCAGGTTCTGCGGCGGATCATCGAGCGTGACTTTCACCTTGAAGTCCTTGGCCTCCTGGCTGCTGGCCAGCGTCTGCGAGGTGGCGACGCCAGTGGAGCGCACGATGGCGTTCTCTCCGATCTCGCTCACATGCCCCTTGAAAACCTTGTTGGGGATGGCGTCGATGGTGACGTCGGCCGGCTGCCCCAGCTTCACGTTGACGATGTCGGTCTCGTCCACCTTGACCTCGGCGGTGATGACCGACATGTTCGCCAGCGTCATCAGGGTGCTGCCGGGCTGATTCTGAATCCCGATGACTACAGTTTCACCCTCGCGCACCGGCAGGTTGCTGATGGTGCCGTCGAAGGGAGCGGTGTACACCGTCTTCTGCAGCACGTCGGAGGCGTGCGTCAGACTGGCTGCCGCCTGCTTCACACGCTGGTGCGAGGCCTCGCGCTGCGCCTTGGTCTGAATGATGCGGGCCTGCGCCTGCTCCAGGCCGCTGGCCGCAGCTTCCCAGGCCGCTTCGCGGGCGTCGTATTCCTGCTTGGCGATGAGCTGGTCCTTGAACAGACCCTGGGCACGCTGATAATCGAGCTTCTTCTGCTCGGCATCGGCTTTGGCGCGGGCCAGGTCGGCGATGGCAGTGTTGTAGGCGGCATCGGCGGCGGCAGCATCGCCATTGGTGGCTTGCAGCGAGGCTTGCATGGCGGAGACGTCGGCCGCCGGCTGCACGTTCTCGATCTGCGCCAGCAACTGTCCCTTCTTGACCTTGTCGCCTTCCTTGACGTAGAGGTGCGTGATCTTGCCAAAGGCATTCGCCCCGATGTTGACGTAGGTCTGGGGATTAACCTCGCCGGAAGCGGTCACGACGCTGGCCAAATCTTCGCGCACCACCCGCCCACTCTGCACCGCGACCACGTTCTTGCGGCTCTGGTACACCATGAATCCCACCACGGAGCACAACACGATCACCGCTCCCGCAATGATGCCAATCTTCTTCCAGTTCATGCGGCTTCTGTCTCCTGGGATGTCATCTGCGGCGGGGCGGCAATCGCTGCGCACCCGCACTGGGCCCGTTTTAAGGTACGTCAAATTGCCGTAGAAAGTTTCCTGGCCAGGCCGCCCATCCGCTTGGCCGGTTGTCGCCCGCCCAGGCGGGACGGACCACCATTATAAACAAGTCTTTCCACCCCTCTCGGGTTCGATTATATCGGGTGGCCGCCACAGTTGACGCCTGGCACAGTCTTGCGGGTTGGTTGCTGCGGCGAAGAGGTTGCTGGCCGTGCCCACAGCCGCTATGAGATCGCGGCCGCTTTGGGGGGCGCAGAGCCTTGCCTTTCCGCAGCTTAGGACATAGAATCTCCACGCCCCTTGGCCGCAGGCGAGCCTGTCTGGCTAGTACTGGGTAACCGTCAAGGTGGACGGCAAGGTCTCCCGGCAGAGTCTTGCGCCAACGGCCAAGTTCACCGTAGAGTAAGCAACCCCGTTCTCCCCGGGGCAGGTGGTAGAGGATGGCGCGAAAACTCGGGTGCTTGCTGGCGCTGATCATGGTGGCGGCTGTTGCGGCGTCCGCCGCTCCGCCCGGCTCCATCTCCGGGTACGTGAAGAATTCGACCGGCGCGCCGCAGATGGGCGTGGCGGTGGAGATCGTCTCTCCCCAAGTACCCCAGGGCACCACCGTCTTTACCGATGCGCGTGGCTATTACAAGGCTTCCGGCCTGTCCGCCGGCGCCTACCAGGTGAAGGCCACGGCTCCCTCTTATCTCCCCAGTCTGCGGGAGAACGTCGCGTTGCGCGCCGGCGCCAACCTCATCGTCAATCTTACCCTCACCACGCTGTTCGAGGCGGTTGCGTGGTTGCCGCCGCGCCGTACTTCTCCCCAGCAGGACGATGACTGGAAGTGGACCCTGCGCACGGCCACCAGCCGCCCCATCCTGCGCGCGCTCGACGACGGCGCTCCTGCCAGGAGCAAGGATCACAGCTTGAAAGGGCAGGTGTCTTTCCTCGCTGGCTCCGAGAACGAAGGCTTCGGCAGTGCCGCCGACATGACCACACAGTTCCGCCTCGATCAGTCCATCTTCTCCGCCGGGACCTTGACCTTGGGCGGCGACGTGGGCTACGGCAGCGGCACGCCCGCGGCCGTAGTGCGGGCAGGTTACTCGCAGCAGATGGCGGATGGCTCACATCCCGAGCTGGCCTTGACAGTGCGCCGCTTTGCCATGCCCGAGTCGCGGCAGCACGACGGCGCCCTGGATGCCCTGGCATTTTCGGTGGCAGACGGGATCACGATCGCGGATCTCATTGACCTCAACTTCGGGGGCGAATTCCAGGCCATCGACTTTCGCGGCACCGTGGCCGCCTTCCGGCCCTACGGTTCCGCGGCTGTGCACGTTTCGCCTAATACCGTGGTCCAATACCGCTATGCTACCTCGGAACCCAACACGCGGATGGCCAAGGGCTTTGATACCGCCCCCGCCGACCTGAGCGAGTCCGGGCCGCGGGTCTCCCTGCGGGGGGACCATGCCCTGTTGGAGCGCGCCCATCACCACGAACTCTCGGTGTCGCGCCGCATCGGAAACAACAACGTGCAGGTGGCTGCTTACTCCGACCATATCCGCGATGCGGCGCTGGTCGGCGTCGGCGAAGTAACCGCGGATTCAGGCCAATTCTTGCCCGACGTTTATTCCGGCACTTTCACGTACAACGGCGGGGACCTCTCGACCCAGGGTGTGCGCGTGGTGGTCGAGCGCAAGTTCCTGCCCAACCTGACCGCGACCCTGGACTACGGCTACGGGGGCGTCCTGGCGTTGCCCGCTTCCGGCATCTCCTGGCAGGAGGCG
>DASQGF010000105.1:0-8609 GCA_035632755.1 Terriglobales bacterium | reverse complement strand
AAACAAGGGTTGCTCATCGCGGACATCGACATCACTGCGGCCACAGGCCTTCTCGCGACGCGCTACAAATCTGTGTAACGATCCTCCGGCAGAGTCGATGCGCAGCAGGATCGGCCGGTTACCGTCGGCGCCGTTCTTGGCTTCGGCCTGCATGAGCGCGGCCATCTTCTTGGCGTGCATCGAGTCCACGCGCGTGTCCGAATTTGCGGTCATGAACAAGCACTGACGGACAGCGCTTGAAAGGGGTTCCCCGGTTGGGAATCCGGGGGTGCTGTGCTGATTCAGGACAACAGCAAGAGGGCGCGGCTTTTTGACGCCCCGCTCCACCTGCTATAAACTGAGGCCAGTGGCTCGGTCGCTGCTTGGCGGCCGCGGAGTCACGCTACTCCTCAGTAGCTCAATGGCAGAGCATCCGGCTGTTAACCGGAGGGTTGTAGGTTCGAGTCCTACCTGAGGAGCCATTTCTTTCTTGGACTTCTGCCGGGGTTCCTCGATTTTCAGGTCTCGGCGTGCTCGGCGCTCTTCGGCATTTAATTCTTCATCATGACTGGCAACTGGCGGCCGACAACTGGGTCTCCAGGCGTTTGAGGCCCAGCAGCGCCGCACCCAGCGCGCACACGTACTCGCAATCGGCGGGCACGCTGACCGGGACCTTCAGGCGATTCTCCAGGGCGCGCACCATCCCTTTCTGCCGCGCCACTCCTCCGATCAAAACCAGCTCCTGTCCCATGCCGGCGCGCTTCAGCAGCATGGAGGCGCGCTCGGCGAGGGAATCGTAGATGCCCGAGAGGATGTCCTCGACGCTCACCCCGGCCGATACGTGGTTGATGATTTCGCTCTCGGCCAGCACCGCACAGATGCTGGAGATGGGCTGCGGGTTCTCCGCGCGCAAGGCGATCTCGCCCACGTCGCCGAGTTCGATCTGCAGATACTTGGCGGCGCGCACGATGAAGCTGCCCGACCCGGCCGCGCACTTGTCATTGGTCTTGAAGCCGCGCACCTTGCCGTTCTCCGCCAGCGTGATCGCCCGCGTGCACTGGCTGCCGATATCCAGCACCGCCGTCGCCGAGGGAAACAGGCGCCGTGCCCCGCGGGCCCCGCTGGTGATCTCGGTTACCTGCAGGTCGCGGAAGCTCACGCTGGAGCGGCCGAATCCTGTGGTGGCGATGTAATCCACTGAGCCGCGCTGCCATCCTGCATCGGCCAGCGCCGCAGCGAGCGCGTCGGCGGCCGCTTTCTCCAGGTCCACTCCCGTCCGGACCGAGCCGCGGCCAACGACCACCGCCGCACCCTCGGCGTCACTCACCACGACCGCCTTGGTGACCGCCGAACCGACGTCGATCCCAGCCACCTTACGCATGTGCCGGCCTCCATATCGCGGATTCGAAACTCTGGTCCATCTTCTCCAGCGCGAACAGCGCCGCGCCGATGGCGCCGGTGAAATGCGCCTCGGCGCTCACCTGCAAAGTAGCGCCCAGCACCTGCTCGAGCGCCCGCACCATCCCGATGTTGCGCGCCACGCCGCCCGTCAGGGCGATTTGCGGCTCGATGGGCACGCGCCGGGCCAGCGAAACCGTGCGGCGCGCGATCGCCATGTGCACCCCGTTCAGGATGTCTTCCGCCTTCTTGCCCTGCGCCAGGTAGGAGAGGATGTCGGATTCGACGAACACCGTGCACACGGTGGTGATCTTCACCGGCTGCTTGCCTTGGAGGGAGAGCGGGCCGACCTCGTCCAGGCTGACGCCCATCACGTCGGCGGCATTGGCCAGAAAACGCCCAGTGCCGGCGGCACACTTGTCGTTCATCACGAAGTCGAGTACCTCGCCCTTGGCGCCAATGCTGATGGCTTTGGAGTCCTGCCCGCCCATATCGATGACCGTGCGCGTGCCGGGGCAGAGGAAGACGGCGCCGCGCGCGTGGCAGGTGATCTCCGTCATCTGCGTGTTGCCGAAGGTGATCTTATAGCGTCCGTAGCCGGTGCCGACCACGAATCCGACTTCCTGCGCGGGGATACCGGCCTCGCGGCAGGCGGCCAGGAATCCGTGCTCGGCGGCCTTCTGCACGTTGGCGCCAGTGTCCACCAGCGCACGCGCGACCAGGCGCGGCCCGCCTCCGCCGTTGTCCTCCATGATCACAGCCTTGGTCTGCGTCGATCCGACGTCCACCCCTGCGGCAAATCGCATACCCATCCTCCATAGCCTCCTGGACGGCGGCCATACAACTTACTCAATCACTCTCAGGGCCGCGCTCGGCCCCGGCTTCTCCATGGAGATCGAGACGCCCGTTGCCTGCGCGTGCTCCAACGCCTCAAAATACGCGTCGATGCGGTTCCTGGTCTGGGCTTCGGCGAAATAGCGTGGATCTTCCAGGTCCGACTCGAGGTAGAGCGTGGGGATGCCCAGCGTGCGCGTGAAGTAGTCGCGCATGTCTCCCTGCCCCGCCGAGAACAACCGGCAGCTCTTGACGAAGTGGATGATCACGCCGTGCGCATTCCACTCCTCGACGTACCGCCGGATCTGCTCGTAGCGTTGCAGGTAGTTCCGGTTGGTCACGTTGTGCGCGAGCATGTGCAGCGCCACCGCTTCGAAGGGATGGTCGGGATCGTGCCGGAAGCCGAACTCCCACAGCCCGCCGACGGTGGAATAGGTTGAGGCCACGGCGCACGCCTTCCACTTGGCGAACATGTCGCGGAAGGTACGGAAATAGGGATACGGCGGCGGACCCTCGATCACCACCCGGAATTTTTCCTGGTCGTAGACTCCCTCGCCGCGCGCCACCTTGTCTTCCATCTCCTGGAGCGCGACGCGGAAGAACTCGACCCCAGCGGGCGTGCCGCGGTAGACGTAGAGCGGCCCCATCAGCGTGATGGCATCGAAATACGCATCGAAGGGCGAGGGCGTCTTCTGCGCCAGCCGCTTGATGCGCGACCACAGTTCCTCCACCTCCGCCGAGCAGCGCACCGCTTCCCGGAAGCGGTCGTAGTCGAACCTGCGCCCGGTCAGCGCTTCCAGCTTCTGGACCGTCTCCTGGAGTTGGCGCACGACGTAGTCGATGTCCTCGCGCCGCGGATGCTCGGTGCGGAAGAAGGGCACGTCGAGCATATACAGCGGCGCACCTTGTAGCTCGGCTACGTGCTCGAACCACTTGATGTAGGTGTTGCAGCCGACGAAGTTGCACAGCACCAGCGTGGGCACCGGCAGCTTGCCGCCGGTGGGCGTAATGCCCTTGAGCATGCAGCCGATGTCCGCCTTCACGTAGGCGCAATTGTCGGCGGCGTAGCCCAACTCCTCCGCCGCCAGGATCGGCTCCAGCGACTGGTGGCGGATGGCGAGCTGCAGCGCGTTCACTTCCGGATACAGCGGCACAGCCCCGAAACCCTCCAGCAGCTCCACGCAGTTGCCGGAGATCATCATGGCCACCGTGGGCGGGGAGCCCGTCTGCGCCGCCTCGTCGAGGCGCTCGTACCAGCGCAGCATCAGGTCTTTCTGGAGCTGGTGGATCTGGCTGCGATATTCCGATTTTGCGGTCATGGTTCCTCAGTCAAACAGCAGCGATTCGACGAACGTTTCCACCTCGCTGCGCAGGCGCTCGAAGGTGAAGGCTTTCTCCTCAAACTCCAACAGCAGGTGAGGGATGCCGGCCGACTCCAACTCGCGCTTGAACAGCACGTAGTCGAAGTAGGCGGGCTCGCAGAACTTGGCGATGAGCAGGATCACGGCCTGCGCGTTCAGGCGGCGTGTCTTCTCGACCAGCGCCTTGTGCCGCGGGTTTCGGAAATCGTGCCGCACCGATGAATACACGGCGCGGTTGAGGTAGCTCTCGGCCAGCGCAGTCAGCGGATCGCCGTTCATGGGGACGTCTTCCGTGAACCACCGGCGGCCGAGGATGAAATCATCGTCCACCACGTAGCAGCCGGCCTCCTCCATGAGCTTGATCAGATCCAGCGGCGGCTGCTCGCAGAAAGAGCCTTCGATCACCACGCGGATCGAGTCGCGCGGCTTGCCGGTCCGCGCGGGCAGCTCTTCCACGGCCTCGCGGAGCCACTGGTTGTGGGTTTCGACCGCAACGAAGTTGCCGGCGCGCATCAGGGTATAGAGCTCCCAGGTGCGCAGCAGGTGCGGCGCCGCGGCGCGCAAGGCATAGAGCTGCCGCAGCAGCGCCCGGTTCTGGTTGTAGAGCGCGATCGTGTGGCGCAGCCCTTCCTCGGTCGCTCTGCACCCGCCCAGTTCCTCCAACTGCTGTTGCAGTCGGGCATATTCCCCGCGCAAAAACTCGAGAGTTGCCGGCGAGCCGGGATTGTGCGGCAGGTGGAGAAAATCCACGTACATCTGGGGGAAATTGCGCTTGATCACGTAGCAAAGGTTGCGCGCCGAGTCGCAGATGGTGGAAAACAGCATTCCGTCCAGCGGCTCGAAGTGGCCGGTCATGGCCATTTCCAGAGTGGTCTTGACGATGGAGCAGATGAACGACCCGAAGCGGGCGTCGGCGTACTGGATGTCCAGCCGGTCGCCGGCCCCGTTCAAACCCACCGGCAGCATGCCGCAGGCGTGGATGATCTCCATTGGGGCATAGACGGGGAAATAGCCGATGGCTTTCGCGCCGGGATGCTCGTTTTTCCAGCGACGTACCTCGGCCAGACTGAGATCCTGCACGATCTCCGCGCAGTTATCGAACGTTCGTTCTAGTTCAGCACAATGCATAAAAGCTACCCCAGTTCCGGTTTTCTGATCCTCTGAATCTCTAGCCCACCATGGTCAGGCCGCCATTCACGCTGGTGACCTGCCCGGTGATATAGCCAGCCGCGTCCGACGCCAGGAAGACCACCAGCGGCGCGATGTCATCGGGCTGCGCCAGCCGCTTCAGCGGCACGAAATTCACGATTGAGCCCAGCACCTTCTGTCCGAACGAATCCTGCTGGATCTCGCTCAAGAGCGGCGTGTCAGCCAGTCCCGGGCAGATCACGTTCACCCGTATGTTGTCGCGCGCATGCTCCCGCGCCAGGGTCTTGGAGAACGCTACCACCGCGGCCTTCGACCCCGAGTAGATGGCCTCGCCCAGCGAGCCCACGCGCGCCGAATCCGAGCTGATGTTCACGATGCTTCCCTGCTTGCGCTCCACCATGTGCGGCAGCACCGCGTAGCAGGTGTGGATCACGCCTTTGTAGTTGACGGCGATGATCTTGTCCCACAGCTCGGGCGTGGTTTTCAGGAAGGGCATCAGGCGGTCCCAGCCGGCGTTGTTCACCAGGATGTCGATCTTGCCGAATGCCTGGAGCGCCGCGTCGCGCAAAGCTTGCACCTGCTTCAGGTCGGTGACGTCGGCGCGCACGGCGCGGATTTGCCGGCCGGTGATCTTCTCGATCTCGCTCGCCGTAGCTTCAGCTTCGTCCAGGCGGAAGTCGCCGATCACAACGTCGGCGCCGGCCTCCGCCAGTCGCTGGACGATGGCCCGCCCGATTCCGCGCGCGCCGCCGGTAACGATCGCCGTTTTGTCCTTCAGGTTCATGCCCGGACTTCTGCGAGTTTCGGCGCCAACTGGAACAGTTCCACCGCGTTGTCGTGGAGCAGCTTGCGTTTGACTTCCTCTTTGAGGCCGAGTTCGTCGATCTGCCGCAGGCTCTCCTTCCAGGGCAGCCCGTTGGTGCCCCACAGGCAGCGGTCGCGTCCCAAGCGGCTGTTGACGAACTGGATGATCTGCGGCGAAAGATACTTGGGCAGCCACGCGTCCACGCCGAACCAGACGTTCTCCCACTTGTAGCAAACCGAGAGCAGCTCATCGACCCACGGCCATCCGGTGTGCGCCCCCACCAGCTTCAGGCTGGGGAAATCGCAGGCCACGCGATCCAGGCACATGGGACGGCCGCCTTCGCTGGGCATGGCTTCGAGCACGTGTCCCACTTGCAGCGACACCGGTACGCCCAACTCCTCGCACTTGGCGTACAGCGGATACATCTTGCGGTCGTCGAGGGCGATATCGAACCCGTAAATGTGTACATAAACGCCCTTGAAGCCGTGGCGCGTGACCGCGGTCTCGATCTCGGCCAGGCTCTCCTTGATGCGGAACGGGTTGTACCCGGCGAGGCCCGTGAAGCGGTCCGGGTATTTCTCGGTGTATTGGAGGACGTCTTCCAGCTTGGTGTCCATGTACATCCACTTGCGCCAGTACGACCACATCTTGCACTGGGTGATGAACACCTTCTCCACGCCGGCCTCGTCCATCAGCCGCAGCATCTCCTCGATGGAGTTGTACCGGGGGAGGCCGCCGATGGCCCGCTCCATGCGGCAGATCAGTTCGCCCTGCTTGGCGCGGTCCCACTGCTCCATGAACTCGCGGGTGGCGACGTAGTACATGAAGTCGATGGCCTGGACAGATTGCGGCATAAGGGGGTGATGGCAAGAGTAGAGAAGAGGATGGACGAGCCGCTATGACCTCAGTCACGGGTCCGTGTGACGAACATCACACCGAACGTACGTTCGAACAGACTAACCACCACCACGGCCGGTCTCTCCGCACATTCTGACGCTCGCGGCTCGGCCCCGGGTCCCCGCATTCGGGACCGTCGCAGCTGCTATCGGGCTTGACGGTCATGTGCACCGCTACGTGGGAAACTTTAATGAGATAAGTAGGTGCTCGCCTCGTTCAGCCGGTCGGATGGGCTCCGCTTCGGCGGCTTATTTGGAAGTGACGACTGACGTCGCGTTTGCCGTGTTGTTTGAGCCATCGTAGGCTGTTGCCTTCAAAGTGTATTGCACGCCCTTTTGGGACGGCACGGACCAGTTGCAGGAATAGGGGCTTGTCGTGTCGGTACACTTCAGGACGTTGTTGACATAGAACACAACCTTCTGAACGCTCCTGTTGTCCGAAGCGGTCGCGGAAATTGTAACGTTTGTGCTTCTATTCACGAAACTTCCGCTCGCCGGGCTTGTGATCGCTACGGTGGGATTTGTCGTGTCCTTGATTACTACGGTGTTGGCCGAAGAGGTGGTCGTTTTGCCGTTGATGCCGTATGCTTTGGCGGAAACGGCATGGCTGCTGCCCTGAACTAACACACTTGTATTCCAATTTGCACTGTATGGGCTTGAAGTGGCCGTTCCGATGAGCGTCGCGACATCGAGGTAGAACTCTACCTTGGAAATCCCCCCCGAGGCGCTTGCGACGACCGGGACTACCCCGGTCACCACCGACCCGTTGCTTGGAGATGTGAGCGACACCGTTGGGGCGCTGTTGTCTACGGCGACCGTCACGGGGCTCGAAGTTGCCGTATTGCTGGCTAAATCCTTGGCGACGGCAGTTATGCTGTGGTTTCCATCCGCAACGGCGGTGCTATCCCAAGTCATTGTGTACGGCGCTGCTGTTATTTGGCCGCCTACGTTTTGGCCGTCCACGGCAAACTGCACTCCGGCCACGCCCACATTGTCGGATGCGCTTGCGACAAGCGTCACCGTTCCGAAGACGGTAGCACTCGCCGAGGGGCTCGTGACCGATACCGTAGGAGGCGTGGTATCCGGTGGCGGGGCGCTGAAATCGAACAGAAACATCTGGCTGCCGGACGAGCTCCCGTAGTCAATATTTCGTTGGGCATGGTACGTCATACCCGCATCAGTGAACGTGATGAATACTCTGCCGGGCATGGAATCAGTGCCGCCGGTCCGGGAATCGGGAATGCCTGTCCAGCTTCTCGTGCCCACAAAGGCGCCGTTGACCACCGGGATTCCCGGTTCTGGCGCGAGGCCTTTGTGGTCGAGATGGATCGTGCCGTTCTGGTGGCCCAAGACACCGCCCCACACTCCCGAGAAGTTATTCGCGATCTGCGAGCCCATGACACGATAGATATTGTCCGTAGTCGTCGCACCGGTCGTAGAATCGGTAAAGCTGCTGTCGAACCTATACAGCCCAAGAGTATCCAGGTTCATGATGTAGGTGCTGGGGTCGCCGCCCGGCCATGGCTGCAACGACGCTGCAGTCGTGAGCCCCATGGGCGCAGACCCAAAGGCGTAGTATCCGTCGGATGGGTTCTGGCTCGGTTGAATCGAGAGGCTGCCCGCCCAAACGGTGTTACCGTAGTCGTCAATCAAGTCCCCGGTGCCGTGCGAGCCGTTCAGGTGGTAATACACATATTGCGAGCCGTCCCAGCATACCCATTCGCTGCCGCAGGCCATCGTGTTCAGGAAGTACATGCTCTGAAATGCGAAGAACTGCGTCCACTGGTAATCCTGAATCCTATGGAATATCTTCTCCCCGTACACGTTTTGGGCGTAGAAGATATTCTGCTGGTTCACCCACTGGTCGGCGGAAACGCCCTCGATCTGCGGCACGATGGTCTTTATGATGCTAACAATGAGAGCCCTCGTGGGCCGCACTGTCGTCGGATTGGCGTTGATGAGGCTGTAGTATTGCTGGTTAAACGCCTTGTAGAAACCCGGTGATTCGAGGTTGATCTTTCTGATCGCGGCAGCGCCCATCTCGTATTTCAGCCAATACAGCCCCGTTCCTCCGCCATCGCTCCAGAAGTCCGTCCCCCGCAACACGGGCCTGTTCTGGAAATCGTAGTCCCAATCATTGCTCGATCCCCACAAGGTATTTCCCGGCACGATGGTGTCGTTGGGGTA
>DASQGF010000104.1:0-6819 GCA_035632755.1 Terriglobales bacterium | reverse complement strand
AGACAAGAACTACAAGAACCTGCAGAAGGCCATGGCCAAGCTGTTTAAGAATTATCCGCCTCAGCTCAAGAAGTAGCCCGGCAGTGCAGCCCCCAGATTGCGGAAGCGGGCCGCGCAGCCGAGGCACTGCTTGGCGCGACTCTGCAGGGACTCCGGGACTGGGCATGAGTCACAATTGGCGATAAAATCCCCCCAAGAAAACCCGCCCGGCTTCGGCGCTTTGCTCGCGGTTCAGAAACCGGCTTCGAGGACCTGGGCTTGGGCCGCATTCAGTGGAATCACTTCTTCCCCCATGCCGACTTCTGGCCCGGAATAAGTGTCTCCATCTGCACCAGCAGCGGTGCAAATCCCAAACGAGTGATAACCCCTGTTTACGACAAGTAGGAAGCGAGCAATAGATTAGCAAACGGGCCAACATCGTTTCGCGAGCTCGCCCTGACTAACATCACGGCTGACGGGGAGAAAACTTGAGTATGCGGTCATAGAGAATCTCCGGGAGAGCCGGTCCGACCTCGGTTGCAGGCTCAAGATATATGCGGGTGAAGAGGCCCAGGAGAGTGTTGGAATCGAGTGTCAAACGAGTGCAATCTTGCGGGACGGACAATTGCAGGCAGTTGGTTTGGCCTTCACAGTTCCGGGAAATCTTATACGCGTACATCACATTCGCAGCAGGATCGCCTGCCGGGAGATACGGCACCGCCGTGCCCGGAAATTTACGGTCATCGAGGGTGCCCAGTGTTAGCTTCGCCGTCTCGCTGGCATACACATTCATGTTCATGTATGTCGCCTTCCCGGTAGCAACGTGGTTGGCGCCATAGACCATCAGGAACTCGTCATCGCCTAGCGTGATTCGGTCGTAGGTCGAGCTCCACTCAGGCAGACCAACGCCGAGGTAAAGCGCATCCCGGCTGTCTCCCCAGTACCCTTGATTTTGAGTAGGGTCGGCACGGCGCTGGATGTAGTCATAGCCCTCGTAACACATCGGGATCGGCGTAATGTCTGTGGCATTCAGCCCCGAATTGGCTGCGATAATGCCCTGGCGGAGTTGGTCCAGCTTGTTCATCAGGTCCATCTCAGTGTGTCCCGTTCCGCGGATGCGCAGACGTGGGGCGGGGAACGGATTCGCGGTTGCTTGGGTGCGTGGCGTCACGCGGAAAACGTTGAGCGGCGGATTGTTGATGTAGGCGTTGCCGGCGGCCGGAACCTGCCAGACCGCAGTGCGCGTAAGAATCCGGAGCTCATCAGCGGTTTCGCCATAGCCTAGCTTCAGCATCGACGCAGGGAACACGCCTGTATTGATAATTGCCGCCGGATAACCTGCGCGTTGCAACGCCGCACGAATGCGGGCGTCCGTTCCCTGGTCCGGGGTGAAGATCAGGGCCACTGGGCTGTTAAACGGCGGCCCTGTGGTTTTGACAGTGACGTTATTGATTTGGTCTCCCAGGCTGGCAAAAATAAAGTCTCTGCCGTCGGGGTACACCCTTGTAGAGAGATATGGTGTGTAGCTGAAGTATTTAACGGGCGGAGGCGTCAGACCGATCAGGACGATTGCCTCATCGGGTCCCAGTTTAAAGTCACTGTTCGGTTGACCGGGTGGCTCCTGCGCCGATTTGGGGACTAGCACTTGGATATACGGTTCATTATTCAAATACATCGCGCTGTCGACTTGCTTAGCGCAGTACTGTTCCACTAAATTCCAAGCCACAGCAGCGCCGGGGATCACATCAAATCCGTCTTGTCTGAGCACATTCTGAAACTTGAGCAAGGCGTTAGGGTCCTGTGCCGCCCGTTGAGAGAATGCGCACGGCACCAGGCTGAGCAAGAGCGACAGTAGCGCGAAATAATGATTCCTTCTCATTTTGAGCTTCTCCTTCCGTTGAGGGAGGACTTATGACCGACCGGAACGAGCCACTCGGCGCCTGGCGGCTCCCCGGACAATCCAAGCGATAACCCCAAGATTCAACCGGCGTCGCACTATGGGGAAAGGCAAGCGCGGGCGAAGGCAATCAACCACGTCCGGTTTGCGTTGGAATTTTGCGCCGGCACGGTAGGGATTACGGTGATGACGATCACCGCTGTCTGTGCTGCGTTCCAGGCCCAGGACAGCACCAGCCAAGCCGCTCCCGCCTGTCGACGACACCGTTGTTGGCGTGAAATCCCCTTTACACAAGTGACCCGTCGCAGCATCCCCGTGCCGTCGTAGGTTGACGGGCTGGCTCACGCCTTCACGCAGGAGCCGCGGCCAGAGTGGGCGGGCCAAGCGGGAGCAACGTGGCCAGAGTCGCCAGACCTTTGCGAACCCTCAGGATGGCTCGGCGGATTCAATATCCGCCGCGGCTGCGTAGCTGATTGATGTAAAACGGCGTTGCAGACTCGCGTGACCAGCACGTAACCTATGGTGGATTGGCCGAAATGCTGACTCTGAACCAAAACGCAATTCCGAGACGACGGCTGCTGAAGCTGAAGGCGGCTGCCGAGTATCTGAGCCTGAGCCCGTGGAAGTTGCGACGCCTGATTCAAGAGGGCAAGCTTCCAGTAGTGCAGGATGGCGACGGTTCCCCGTTTCTGTTGGATGTCCGCGACCTGGACGGCTACATAGAACGCAACAAGCGCACCACACCTGTGTGATTTTCTATCTTGACATCCTGCCTAGCGTTAAGTTAGATTGTTGCCATGCAGAAGAAAAACCCAGCAGCACAGGCACTTGGGCGGCTCGGCGGTAAGGCGAGGGCGAAATCCCTGTCGGATGCCGAACTGTCCGAAATCGGTAAAAAAGGGGCGCTGGCACGGGTCGAGAAACTGACGGCGGCCGAACGCTCTGAGATCGCGCGTAAGGCGGTCCAGGCCCGCATTGCCAAATATGCTCAACAGAAACGCAGAAAGGGGGGCCTATGAGACGGCCCAAAGGAACAGGTTGTTTGTACCAACGGCCCGACTCTCGGGTGTGGTGGATCAAGTATTCGCGCTATGGCAAGCCGTATCGGGAATCGAGTCACACCACGGACAAGCAGAAAGCGAAAAAGTTGCTCAGCAACCGCTTAGCACAAATCACCACTGGAACGTTTGTGGGTCCACAATCGGAGCGCGTGCGAGTTGAGGAACTGGCAGGGGATCTCGTTCGCGAGTATCGCATCAACGGGCGGAAGAGCCTTGACGATGTAGAGACACGCTGGAGTAGCCACCTGAAGCCCTTCTTTGGCGTTGTGAGGGCCATTGACGTGACGAGTGAACTGGTTGCTCGTTACGTTGACTCGCGTCAGCGCCAAGGGGCTGCAAACGCGACTGTGAACCGCGAACTCGCGGCCTTGAAACGGATGTTTCGACTTGGGCAACAGGCGACTCCGGCAAAGGTTCTTCGGCTGCCAGCCTTTCCCAAGCTGAAGGAAAACAACGTCCGAAAGGGCTTCTTGGAGGACGCTCAATACCGCAAGCTGGTAGAAGGCGCCGAGCTATGGTTCCGTTGCTTGGTGGAGTGCGGCCGAACCTACGGATGGCGCGTTTCAGAGCTGCTCTCTATGCGGGTCCGGCAAGTGGACCTGGCGCAACGCGTCATCTGGCTTGAGCCGGGCACCACTAAGAACAGCGAGGGGCGCGAGGTGGTCACGACCGATGCCATCTATACGCTGCTCGCCGCTTGTGTGGTCGGCAAGAGTGCGGATGATTTTGTGTTCACCCGGAAGAACGGAAGGCCCGTCCGGGATCTCCGTAACACCTGGGAGAACGCCTGTGTCCGCGCTGGCGTGGGAAGCGTCGTCTGTGCTGATTGCTCCGAGCCGAAACTGGCCGGCAAGCGCTGTGAAAAGTGTAAGACAAAGGGCTCCAAGTACGTGGGGCTGATCTTCCACGACCTGCGGAGGACGGCGGCACGTAACCTCCGACGCGCTGGCATCTCCGAGACGGTGATTATGAAAATCGGGGGATGGAAGACCCGCTCAGTGTTCGAGCGCTACGCCATTGTTAGCCGCAGTGACATCTCGGATGCGATGCGGATGCTGCAGCAAACCGAGAGGGCACTCGGGAACACAATGGTCACGATAAGTCACGAAATTGGTCACGCTGCCCAGCGTGGTCGGACGCAAGCGCTCCCCGCGCAAATGCGCCAAGTGGTTGAAGCATCAGCTAATTGAAGGCTGGTGCCGGGAGGGGGAATCGAACCCCCAAGGGCCGAAGCCCGGCGGATTTTGAGTCCGCTGCGTCTGCCAGTTCCGCCATCCCGGCAAGGGAACGGCAGCAACAGGTTAGCACACGCTCAGGACACGCCGAAATCTCTACGTTCTGGCAGGAAATGCGAGACGTAGCCACGCCACGTCTCTGGTGGATTACTGCTTGTCCGAAGAGCCCGTGTCCCCCTGGCCGCCGTGCTTGCCCATGTGGCCTTTGTGCCGGGCGTGCATCGAGTCGAACTTCGCCTTCTGCTCGTCGTTCAGCACGCCGCGGATCTTCTGTTTCGTAGCGTCGTGGATCTGCTCGAACTTGGTGTGGCGGTCCTGCTGCGACATCGACGTGTCCTGCTTCAGCGACGCCATCTGGCTGTGCTCATCCTGCAGGATGGGCTTGACCTTGGCCTGCTGGTCGTCGCTCAGGTTGAGCATCTTGGTCATGTGCTGCAGGCGCTCGTCCACGCTGGGCATGCCGTGAT
This sequence comes from Terriglobales bacterium, assembly GCA_035632755.1. Taxonomy (GTDB): domain Bacteria; phylum Acidobacteriota; class Terriglobia; order Terriglobales; family Acidobacteriaceae; genus JAHFUA01. The sequence goes on along the minus strand of DASQGF010000104.1, from coordinate 2,180 downwards.
GCCGACCTTCTTCGCTGGCGCCGGCTGGGGCGCCCTGGGCCAGTGCCGGCAGGCTCAGTGCCGCGAAAGCAAACACTACGACCAAAGATCGGATTGCATTCTTCTTCATTGTTTCCTCTTCTCCTCAAAAGGCAACGCGCCCGGCAAACCCGCGGAGTATCTTTGCCCGCAGTGCCCCCCGGATCTCGGACGCGTCGCTTATGGTTGGAAGGCGCCTGGTGGCTGCGATGTTGCGCGGTGGGAGGTAAAGTTTTGTAAAAGCCGCGCTTGACCCACACCCACTCGCCCGATAGGCTGGCTTGCTTTTCGCGCGCCAGCGCGCAAGGAGGTCCGAACCATGGGCGGGAAGCAACTCGACATCGCCACACGACTGGTCCATGCGGGTGAGCGCCTGGCCCTGCCCGCAGCCCTGCCGGTCTCGACTCCGATCTATGCCTCCGTCACCTTCACCTACGGTTCCATGGCGGAGGTGGACAAAGTCTTTGGCGGAGAGATGCCCGGCTACGTTTACACCCGCTACGCCAACCCGACGCTTACCGCGCTGGAGAATGCGGTGCACGCGCTCGAAGGAGGCTTCGCCGCCAGCGCCTTCGGCTCCGGGATGGCCGCCCTGCATGCCGCTTTGCTGGCCTGTGACATCGGGACCGGGTGCTCCGTCCTCGCCTCCCAGGACCTTTATGGCGCCACCATCGGGCTCCTCAACACGGTTTTCACGTCGTTCGGCGTCAACACCATCATGACCGATTATTCCGACCTGGACGAGCTCGAGCGGAAAGCGCGCGAGACGCGGCCGCGCATCATGATCGCCGAGACCATTTCAAACCCGCTCCTGAAGGTTTGCGATCTGACGCGCTGCACCGAGATCGCTCATGCCGTCGGCGCCCGGCTGATCGTGGACAACACCTTCGCCACTCCCTATCTCTGCCGGCCGTTGGAACTGGGTGCGGACGTAGTCGTGCACAGCGCCACCAAGTACATGGGCGGGCACTCCGACGTGATGGGCGGCATCGTCGTCGCGCGCGAAGAACCGCAGCACAACGCGCTGCGCAGCATCATGAAGCTGGCCGGCGGCATCATGAGCCCGTACGATGCCCACGAGATCCTGCGCGGCCTGAAGACGCTGGCCCTGCGCGTCGAGCGCCAGTGCTCGAACGCCCGCACCATCGCCGAAAAGCTCTCTGCCGATCGCCGCGTCGGGCGTGTCCATTATCCCGGGCTGGCCAGCGGCGATGCCCGCCGCGTGCTCGAGCGGACGCTGCGCCCGAACCACGCCGGCGCGATGGTCGCCATCGAGCTGGCCAACAACACCAAGGAGGGTGCCTTCCGCTTCATGGACGCGCTGCGGCTGGTGGTGCGTTCCACTAGCCTGGGAGACGTGTTCACCAGCGCGATGAATCCGGCCACCTCATCCCATCGCGACGTGGCCCCGGCCCGTCGCCGAGCTCTTGGCATCACTGACGGCCTGGTGCGGATGTCGATCGGCATCGAGCACGTGGATGATATCCTCGCCGACCTCGACCAGGCGCTCGACGCCAGCGTAGCCTGAGAATGTCCCGACTCAAGCGCATCTGCGTCTTCTGCGGCTCGAGCGTCGGTTCGCGTCCTGCGTATGCCGCTGCCGCCCGCGAACTCGGCCGCACGCTGGGAAAACGCGGCCTGGGCATTGTCTTCGGCGGAGGCAAGGTTGGCTTGATGGGTGTGCTCGCCGACGCGGCGCTCGCTGCCCGAGGCGAAGCGATCGGCGTCATCCCGGAAGCGCTGGTGGCGCGCGAGATCGCGCACAACGGCCTCACCGAGCTGCGCGTCGTGCGTTCCATGCATGAGCGCAAGACGCTGATGGCCGACCTCGCCGACGCCTTCATCGCGCTCCCCGGCGGCTACGGAACCTTCGAAGAATTCTTCGAGGCGGTTACCTGGACGCAGCTCGGCATACACAAGAAGCCCTGCGGCCTGCTCAACGTGGAGGGCTACTACGACGCCTTGCGGGCGCTGCTCGACCGCGCCGTCGCCGACGGCTTTATCCGCGAGGCGAACCGCTCGCTGGTGCTCGATGCGCCGGATGTTCCGACGCTACTCGCGAAGCTGGAAGCCTTTCGCCCCGCTGCCGCCGAGCTCGGAATTGGCGACGCCGAGCGATAGGAAAAAAGCGCAGGCAGCCCCCTCGTTGCCTGCGCCTTGTG
>DASQGF010000103.1:0-22422 GCA_035632755.1 Terriglobales bacterium | reverse complement strand
TCTGACAATCGCGATGGCCGCCGTGTTGGCTGGCTGCTCTTCCAGTCCGAAGCCTGCCGAGAAACCGCCGGAAGCCAGGGCAGAACAGCCTAAACCGGAGCTGTTGACCGGCCGGGTGGCCTTCCAGAAACTGTTTGTGACGGCGCGGAGCTGGGCGCCGGATGCGCAGCCGTTCCGCCTGGAATCGGAGCCGCTCAAGCAAGCCCCGGGGACGGACGGCAAAGCCGGCGTGTGGCGCGGCTATTTCGCTTCGCCCGGCAAGCGCCTGCTCAAGCCCTATATCTGGTCCGGCATCTCGGGGCCGGACGCGCCCGAGCGCGGCATCAGTCCGGGGACAGAAGACACCTTCAATCCTGCCAACATCTCCACCAAGCCCTTCGACTTCGCCTTCCTGAAGAGCGACAGCGACCAGGCCTTCGAAGTAGCGCAGGCGCACGGCGGCAAGAAGCTCACGGACGCCGATCCGCAACAGCCGGTTAAGTACACCCTGGTGTGGAACCCGGGCAGCAACGAGCTGCTCTGGCGCGTGATCTACGGCACCTCGGAGATGGACGCCAAGCTGCGTGTGGCCGTGGACGCTTCTACTGGGATTTTCCTGAAGGTGGAGAAGTAGGATTGCGGGTCAGGACGGGACGATCCGGATCGAACGGTTCCGGCCTCGACTTGGCAGCCTTGCCTGGCGGCTCGCACCCGTGCTGCTCGGCCAGGTGCTTATTCGGCTGCTCGGCCTGCGCCTTGATGCGGTCCAGCGCCTTTTTGGACTGTGCAGCGAATGGCCCTGCCGGAAGAATCTTCAGATACGCTTGGTAATAGGCTTGAGCGCCGGCGACGTCGCCGGATTTCTCCAGCGCTTCTGCGATCCGGAACGTGGCGATGGCGTCGCTCGGTTTGTAAGTGAGCGCCTCGCAGTATCGGCTGAGCGCCGCATGATAGTTCTGGCGCTTGAAGTAGAAGTCGCCGATCTCGACATTTTTCTGCGCTTTGTGCGGGTCCCAGGAATGGAACTCAGTCACACTGTCGTCCGGCGCGGCCGTGTCCGGACTGGCGTCCAGGCTGGTGTCGCGGCTAGAACTATCGCCCGGCCCGCGTGGCGCCGCTTTGTCATCCGATTGCGTGCGCGGGGGAGCCTGGTTGGCAGACGGTCCCGCTGACTGGCCCTGGCCCTTTTGATCCTTGTTGGGCGCCGTTTGCGCCGAGCAAAGCGCGCTTGCGAGAACAAACGCTATGGCCAGCACACGCCACATAGGTATGTATTGTACGTCAGCCAGGCATACCTGCAGAGACGCGGCATGCTGCGTCTCGGCGAAATGATCGCGTTCTCTGGCACAAAAAAACCAGGCCGTCCTGAAGCTCCGAACGGCCTGGGGTGAAAGTTCCTCGGGGGGAGGAAAACTCTACCGTGATTGCGTCCCACTGCCTGCAGAGGTGTTGGAAGCTGTCTCACTGTCGGTGGTGTTGGTCATCAGGCGGACATCCACACGGCGGTTCTTGGCGCGGCCGGCGCTGCTGGCGTTTGAAGCTTCCGGTTTGTCTTTGCCCAATCCAATCACGTAGATCTTGTGCGCCGGGACGTCGTACTTTTGCGCCAGGTACTGGATGACGGCGGAAGCGCGGCGCTGGCTGAGCTGATAGTTGTAGTCGGCAGGGCCGGTGGAATCGGTGTTGCCGTCTACCACGATGATGTAATGCTTAGCGTTGGGGATATCCCCGCCGAGTTCGTCGAGGGCCTCCTTGGCCTTCGAGGTAAGGTCAGCCTTGTCGAAGCCGAAGTGAACCGTGGTTTCGACCACCGGTCGGTAGTTGTCCAAATTGGCCACAGTGTTGGCCAGGCTGGTGACACGGGTGGTGGCCTGATTGGCAATGCCCTGTGCATCGTCCGCCGTCTTGCCGGCGGCCAGAGCCTTCTGGTCGGCCTCAGCGGCCTTGGCCTGCACACCTTGGATGCCCTTCTGGGCGCGGGCGTCTGTATCGCGGATGTCGCGGGTGTTCTTCGCCGTCAGATCATCCAGCTCGTTGGTCTTGTTGACGAGGGGTGTGGTCTGATTGCGAACGTAGCTCTTGGTCGAGCAGCCCACCGAGAAGACCATGCTCAAGCTGAGGGCGACGGTAAGTGCGAGAAACTTGCGATTCATGGGGGAGGGCTCCTGGGAACAAACTCGCAAGGCCGGCCATCCCAACCCTGCTCGGAATGTGAGTTAGCAAGCGCCCTGCCACTCAAACCTCTCCGAGTGTGGACCTAAGTTATTGTCACGAATCGACTTTCTTGTCAGCGCTGAGGACCTTCGGAACCCGCGCCGGGCAATCCAAGGCGGGAGAGTAGAATTTTTACCGGGTCGCACCGCTCCCCGGCGCTAAATCCGCATGGACTTGCAGGAGAAAATCCGAGAACTGCCCACCGGACCCGGCGTGTACCTCTACAAGAACGCCGAGGGTGAGGTGATCTACGTCGGCAAGGCCAAGAACCTGCGGGCGCGAATGCGGTCCTACTTCCTGGAGGGGCGGGCCGAGGACGCCAAGACCGGATCGCTGCTGCGCGAGGCAGTGGATGTCGGCTACATCGTGGTCGACAACGAGAAGGAAGCGCTTGCGCTCGAGAACAACCTCATCAAGCAGAAGAAGCCGCGCTTCAACATCCTCCTTCGGGACGACAAGACTTATCCCTACATCAAGCTGACCGCGGGCGAGCGCTACCCGCGGGTTTACGTCACCCGGCGCTTGAAGAAGGACGGCAGCCTATACTTCGGTCCCTACTTTCCCGCCAACCTGGCGCACCGCACCGTGGACCTGATTCACCGCGGGTTTAAGATCCCCTCCTGCACCGTGGACCTGACTCACTACCATCCGCGTCCCTGCCTGCAGTATTACATCGGGCGCTGCCTGGGGCCGTGCGTGAAGGAACTGACCACGCCGGATGCTTATCAGGAAGCGGTGCGCGACGTGCGGCTGTTCCTCGAGGGCCGGCAGACGGATCTGGCACGCTCACTGCACGAGCGCATGGAGCAAGCCGCGGAACAGCAGGAATATGAACGCGCGGCCAAGTGTCGCGACCTGCTGGCTACGGTCGAGCAACTTCACGAGAAGCAGCGCATGGCCGCCGCCGAGGGCGACGATGCCGACGTCTTCGGCTATCACTACGAAACCCACATGCTCGCCGTGAACCTGTTCCACATGCGCGGCGGACGTGTGCTCGATCGCAGAGAGTTCTTCTGGGAGGACCTACCGGAATTCGCGCACCCTGACGGCGGGAACCCCGCGGGTGACGACCCGTTCCATCCCGGCGAGTTCTTCTCTGCCCTGCTGAAGCAGGTCTATATCGACCAGCAGTATGTGCCGCGCACGATCTACGTTCCGGTAGATTTTGAAGACCGCGCGACCCTCGAAGAACTGTTGTCCGAGAAGCGTCAGCGGCGGGTGGAGATCCTGGTGCCGCAGCGCGGCGAGAAGCGCTCGCTCATCGACCTGGCGGCGCGCAACGCCAAGCAGTCGTACGAGCAGCGCTTCCGGGTGATGAAGCCCGCGACCAAGGCCATCCAGGAAGCGCTCCGGGACGCGCTCACCCTGCCCGAACTGCCGCGCCGCATCGAGTGCTTCGATATCTCCCACATTCAGGGCGCGGAGACCGTGGCCTCCATGGTGGTGTGGGAAGACGGCAAGATGAAGAAATCGGACTACCGCAAGTTCATTATCCGCTCGGTCGCGGGCGTGGACGACTTCGCCTCCATGCGCGAGGTGGTGGCGCGCCGCTACAAGCGCGTCCTCGAAGAAAAGCAGAAGCTGCCCAGCCTGGTGCTGATCGATGGCGGCATCGGTCAATTGCACGCCGCGGCGGAGGCGCTGGAGTCCCTGGAGATCGTCAACCAGCCGCTGGCGGCAATCGCCAAACGCGAGGAGATCATCTACGTTTACGGCCAGGAGAACGAGCCGCTGGCGCTCGACCACCACTCGCCCGTGCTGCACCTGGTGCAGATGATCCGCGACGAGTCGCACCGCTTCGCCATCACCTTCCACCGCAAGCGGCGCGCCATGCGCGACCGCAGCTCCGAGCTGCTGGAGATTCCGGGCGTCGGCGAGAGCACCCGTCGGCGCCTGTTGGAGCACTTCGGCAGCGTGCGCGCCGTGAAGGAAGCCGACGCGGCCGCGCTCTCGGCGGTCGTGACACGCAACCAGGCGGAGGCGATCAGGAAGCATTTTGACGGACATGGCTGACCTCACTCCTGGGCCATGTGTCTGAACGGCAGCGAGCCGCGAGCGGCGACATTTGTTCGAGCCCAGCGCGTGAGCGCTGGGTGAAGAATTGGATCAAAGGGCGCGAGCCCGTTTCACAGGCGACACATGGACCAGCAGGTTCCGCCCTCCGGGCTCATTCTCTTTTTCAATACCGCCTTCCCAGCGCTGACGCGCTGGGCTAACCCCAATTTCGCCCTCCGGGCTGTCGGGTCAAAATCCTACCCCTCGCAGCCAAAATCGGGCCGCACTGCCAATGGGGGCGTACAGCGGATCAATCGGGTTTGCGATCGGGGCAGATCGTAGTGGATGAACCCGTCTTCGCACGGCGACTCGATCTGCTCGACGGGTTTGGCGGGACCGGCGCCGGGCCTGCGCCGCCTGACGCAGCGATTCGATCGGGTAACAGCCCAGTCTCGCTTTCGTTACAATAGAAGCTTATCCCAGCTCTTGAAGGCGTTTCATGCTGACCGGCGCACAGATCCGCGAGATGTTCCTCGAATACTTCGAGCAGCACGGCCATCGGCGCGTGCACTCGTCCTCCCTCGTTCCGGCGAACGATCCCACGCTGCTGTTCACTAACGCCGGCATGAACCAGTTCAAAGACGTGTTCCTCGGCCTCGAAAAGCGCGACTACTCCCGCGCCACCACCTCGCAGAAGTGCGTGCGCGCCGGCGGCAAGCACAACGATCTGGAGAACGTCGGCTTCACCAACCGCCACCACACTTTCTTCGAGATGCTGGGGAACTTCAGCTTCGGCGATTACTTCAAGCGCGAGGCCATCGCTTTCGGGTGGGAACTGATCACCTCGCCCAAGTGGTACGGCATCCCCAAGGATCGCCTGTTCGCCACCATCTTCAAGGGCGAGCAGGGTGTGCCGCGCGACGAGGAGGCCTTCAACTTCTGGGTCGAGCAGGGCGTCCCCAAGGACCGCATCTACGAGTTCGGGATGAAGGACAACTTCTGGGCCATGGGCGACACCGGCCCCTGCGGTCCGTGCTCCGAGATCCACTATGACATGGGCGCCATCGCCAGCGACCAGGGCCATGCTGATTGCAAATTCGGTTGCGAGTGCGGCCGCTACGTCGAGCTGTGGAACCTGGTGTTCATGCAGTTCAACCGCGACGCCTCCGGCAAGCTCGAACCCCTGCCCAAACCTTCCATCGACACCGGCGCCGGACTCGAACGGATTGCGGCCGTTCTCCAGGGCAAGCTCTCGAATTACGATACCGACTTTTTCGTCGCGCTGATGAAGCGCGCGGCGGAGCTGACCGGCGTTTCGCTCGATAAGGAATTGCAGAAAGAATCGGGCAGCCGTGGTGCGGCCTCGCTGCGTGTTATCGCCGACCACGCCCGCGCGACCACGTTCCTCATCTCCGACGGCGTGCTGCCCTCGAACGAAGGCCGCGGATACGTGCTGCGCAAGATCATGCGCCGTGCCATCCGTCACGGCCGCCTGCTCGGGCAGAACGAGCCGTTTCTGTACCAGATGGTATACGCCGTCCGCGACCAGATGAAGGATGCCTACCCCGAGCTGGTGGACTCGGCCGACCGCGTCTCGACGGTTGTGCAGGGCGAGGAAGTGCGGTTCGCGCACACGCTGGCGTCAGGGGAAGAGAAGCGCAAAGAAATCGAGGAGAGCGTCTGGGTGAAATGGCTGGAGGAAGCGCTTGAGGAGTTTGCAGATGTCCGCCGGATAACACTCACATATGACAAGGATTCCAGAAGAATTTTGCGATGGTTTTTGCCGGGCAACACCGGACAGGAGATAAGCGCGGAGACGGCGGCTAGAATGCTTTTCGGCGAGGCCCGGGGACAGGAATTTCTCGCATATTTGTTTGGCAAGCGTCTCATTGAACGGCCTCCCGTGTTTCCCGGTGACCAAGCGTTCAGGCTGTACGACACCTTTGGCCTGCCCCTCGACTTTATGATCGATGCCGCGCGCGACCAAGGTCTCGCCTTCGATCAGAAAGGTTTCGACACCGCTCTTGAGCAGCAGCGCGAGCGCTCCTATGCCTCCTGGAAAGGCGCGGCCAAGCAGGCTGCGAGTCCTGCGTTCCAGAAACTGCCGCCGACCAGTTTTGAAGGCTATCTCCGCACCGAGTCGCACGATTCGGAGGTGCTGGCCATCATCGATCCGCGCGGCCAGGGCGTGCACCAACTCAAGCCCGGCGAGCATGGGGAGATCGTTCTCGACCGCACACCGTTCTACGCCGAGGCCGGCGGACAGGTGGGCGACATCGGCTGGCTCTACGACAGCGATCACAACACCGTCGTCGCCGACGTCACCGGATGCTACTACCCGGTACAGGGCGTGCGCGCGCACAAGGTCACGGCCAAGCAGGCCATCCGCGTGGGTGAGCGCGTTGATCCGGTGGTCAACACCGGCGTCCGCGAGGCCACCATGCGCAACCATACCGCCACGCACCTGCTGCATGCGGCGCTGCGCGAAGTCCTCGGCAAGCACGTGAAGCAGGCCGGTTCGCTGGTCGATCCCCGGCACCTGCGCTTCGACTTCTCGCACTTTACCGGCATCGCCGACGAAGAGCTGCAGGGCATCGAAGACCTGGCCAACAAGGAAGTGCTGAAGAACGAGAAGGTCGAGATCATCCCTGACGTGCCGCTCGACGTGGCCATCAACGAGTACAAGGCGATGGCGCTGTTCGGAGAGAAGTACGGTGAGCGCGTGCGCGTGATCAGGATCGGAGACTTCTCCACCGAGCTCTGCGGCGGCACGCACACCGCCATGACCGGCGAGATCGGCCTAGTGAAGGTCCTCGACGAGGGCTCGGTGAGTTCGGGGGTGCGGCGCGTCGAGGCCGTCACCGGCATGGGCTCGCTCGGCCACTTCCGCCAGGATCATGAACTCGAGCATGTGGTTTCGAGCCTGGTGCATCGCGCCGAGCCTGCGGTCTCTCCGGCCGAGGCGCTGCGGCTCGAACTCGAGCGCAAAGAAGCCGAGATCAAGCGGCTGAGCAAAGAGCTGGAGCGCGTGAGGATGAAGTCCGCCACCGCAACCGTCAGCTCGGCGGAAGAAAAAGTCCAGGTGGTGGAGGGAATCAAGGTCCTCGCCCACCGGGTGGACAACCTCGAGCGTCCCCAGATGCGCACGCTGGTGGACAACCTGCGCTCGAAGCTGGGCTCAGGCGTAGTCGTGCTGGGCTCGACCTCCGACGGCAAGGTGGCGCTGATCGTGGGCGTGACCAAGGACCTGACCAGCCGCGTGCAGGCCGGCAAGATCATCGGACCGGTGGCCGAGCGCGTCGGCGGCTCAGGTGGGGGACGTCCCGACATGGCCGAAGCCGGCGGCAAGAATCCCGAGAATCTGGATGACGCGCTAGCCCAGGTCCCGGCGGTGGTCAAGTCGTTATTGAAGTAGATCCCTTCAGCGACACTAGCAGGTCTGGACGCCGCTCCCCCATGGGTGTATACCATCGAGAACCTACGCAACCTGGGGTGCAGCCATGGAGCGGGTGTGTTTTGTTACCCATCGAGGCAAGCGGGTGCTCGTGATCGATCATTCCCGCAGCACACCCGACGAGATGCTGCGTACCATGGATGAAGTCGAGCACATCATCGCATCCGAACCGCCCGACTCGCTGCTCACGCTCAGCGACTTCACAGGTACGGAATTCGACAAGGCGGCCGCCGACCGCATGAAGGTGGTCGCAGCCAAAGACCGGCCGCATGTGCACCGGGCTGCGGTCGTGGGCGCCGAAAGCGTGCCCGACGTGTATTTCCGCAACCTGGAATCCTTTTCGGCGAGGCACTTTCCCAAGTTCAAAACGCGCGAAGAAGCCCTCGACTGGCTGACCAGCGATAAGACTGAGATAACGGCATCATGAACCAGCGGCAGCGCGATGAGGCCGGGCCGCAGCGGCACAACCGGGCTCGTGCCGGTTCGGGGCATCAAATTCGACGATGTAATGTAGTCGGGCGAGGCGGGCGCGGCATCAATATCAATAGGCGGGCTTCCGCCCGCCGCCGAATCCCGAGTTCGAGAGCGCCGATGAATCAACCGCGGAATTTGAGGCGGGTAATGGGCGTGCAAGCCGGCCCCCGAAGCCCATTTGCAGTCTTGCTCCTCATCCTATGCTGCCCCTTACTGCTTGCCCCGCGCCTGCGCGCCGAGGAGCGCGGCCCTTCTACCGCCGAAGAGCGCGCCAAGGTCATTGACCTGACGCACAAGCTCGAAACCGATCCCTTGAACCCGCAGGCGGAGGAGTGGCGCGTCTGGCTGGCAAAGTGGATTGACGAAGTGCCGGACGTAGTGGTGCCGGTATGCCCCGGCCTGCTGCCGCAACTCCTGCGCAGCAACCGCAACTACTCTCACGAGCTCGCCATGCAGGTCGTCTATTCGAGCGCCGCCTTTATCGTCGAGCATCCCGAGCGGCAGATCGACCAGCAGGCGGTGTTTCAAGCCGGCGTGGATGGCGCGCTCAAGGCCTACCAGGCCATCCTCAAGGCCCGCCCGCGAGCGCGCTGGTATTTCCTCGACAGCCTCATCCAGATGCGCGACAAGGGCGAACTCAAGGAATATCTGCGTAAGCAGATCGACGACAATTGCATCTCCGGATTGCAGGCGTAACCGGAGCACTCAGCAGTCAGCACTCAGCATTCAGCCACAGCTAACTGCGCCACCTCAGCGTCACCGGCCCGTGGATCGGATGCTGCATCGGCTGGCCTGTGCGACGGGATTCCAAGTACGCCGATTTCAGCGAGAAGTACCACTTCGCGGGGCGGTCGGCATCGTCGATCAGCATCAGGCTGGGATTGTGCTTCAGGCCCTCGGCCTGGATCTCCATGGTGCGCTGGTCCTGGCCCATGAACTTCTTACCGAAGAAGCGGAAGATGGGCAGTACAAAGGGCACGTGGCGGAAGAGGTTCCAGGCTGCGACCACGTCGATGCGGCAGCGCTCGGAGGTGATGGGCGTGACCGTGGTCATGCTCGAGAACCAGTACTTACCGGCGTGGATCTGCTCGTAACGGCGGTTGGGCAGCACGAAATCGATGGTGGTGGTAATGCCCTCGGCCTGGGCGTACATCCGCAGCAGCTTGTAGGGCGCGCTGTTGGATGACGGCGTGTGTGCGCTCATGCGGAAACCCATGGGAATGGGCTCGAACGCTTTGCTCTTCTCGTGGATGCTGTGCCGTGTGCGCCACCACCACGCCTGGTGGACGAAAGGCCCGTGCGCCGGGTCCATCAGTCCGATGATGCCGTGGTCCACGTGGCAGGGAAGCTCGGCCGCGAGGTGCGTGATGGTATAGCGCTCGCTGAAGGTCGCGAGGCGCGGCACTTCTTCGCGTGGCTCGGCGCTCGCGCCCCGCTCCGGCACGTAAACCCAGAAGTATCCATCGTGCTCGCGGCAGGGGAAGGCGGTGGCGTAGATCTTGCTTACGTCGAGCTGGTCGTCGGGCATGAGCGACGGAATCTCGCGGCACTGGCCGCTCACCGGCTCGAACTTCCAGCCATGATACGAACATTCGAGGTGATGCCCGTCGAACCAGCCGCGCGAGAGCGGCATGCCGCGGTGCGGGCATGCATCGCGGACCGCGAAGGGACGGCCTTCGGAATCGCGCCCCATCACCAGGGGGACACCGAGCAACAGGGCGGTCTTGAGCGCGCGGCCGCGCACGCGTTCGGCGCGCAACGCAGGGTACCAGAAGCCCCGTAGCAGGCCATCGTCGGAGCTGTTCGGTTCGGGCATGAGTGGACGCTGGACATTATAGGATTAGCGTGCGGAGTAGCAATTAGCAGTTAGCACTTAGCATTTGGCCGCTGGGCATCCACCTCTGGGTGCGCCTCGGCTAACTGCTAATTGCCAATTGCTAAGTGCTTGTCCTACGAACCAGAATGCTAGACTGGTTGCCCATGGCCGACGTTTTCATCGTGTCCGCAGCGCGTACGCCGATCGGCAAGTTTGGCGGCAGCCTCATGTCTCTGACCGCCGCCGACATGGGCGTGATTGCCGCCAGGGCTGCGCTGGAACGCGCTGGCGTACGGCCAGAGCAGGTCGAGGAAACCATCTTCGGCAATGCGCGCCAGGCCGGCGGCGGGCCCAATCCCGCGCGCCAGATCTCGATCCGCAGCGGTGTGCCGGAGACCGTGCCCGCCTACACGGTAAACATGGCGTGCGCTTCCAGCATGAAGAGCATCGTGCTGGGCGCGCAGGAGATCGCTGCCGGGCACCTGGATTGCGTGCTCGCCGGCGGCACCGAGTCCATGTCGCGCCTGCCGTATTACCTGGACGGCGCCCGCTGGGGATACCGCCTTGGCAACCAGGAATTGGTGGACGGCATGTACCGCGACGGCTTCTTCTGCCCCATGGCGAAAATGGTGATGGGCGAGACCGCCGAGATTCTCGCCGAGCAGTACAAGATCTCTCGCGACGAGCAGGACCAGTACGCGCTCTGCTCGCAGCAGCGCGCCGAGCGCGCCCAGTCCAGCGGCCGCTTCCAGGCCGAGATCGTGCCGGTTAGGCTCGATAGCAAGAAAGGCCCTCAGGAGTTCGACCGCGACGAGCATATTTTTCTGGGCGCGAGCCTGGAGAAGATGGCCAAGCTGCCTCCCGTGTTCTCCAAGACCGGCAGCATCACCGCCGCTAACTCTTCCGGGATCACCGATGGCGCGGCCGCGGTGGTCGTGGCCAGCGAGCGGTTCGTCCGCGAAAACAATTTGAAGCCGCTGGCCCGCATCATCGGCGCGATCTCGGTGGGCGTCGATCCGCGCACCATGGGCATCGGCCCGGTGCCGGCAATGAAGAAGCTGGAAGAGAAAACCGGCCTGCGCGTGGACGATTACGACTTGATCGAGCTTAACGAAGCCTTTGCCGCACAGGTTCTGGCCTGCGACCGTGAACTGCATTTTGACCGAGACAAGCTCAACGTGAACGGCGGCGCCATCGCGCTTGGGCATCCCATCGGCTGCACCGGTGCGCGCATTACGGTGACGCTCGTCCACGAGATGCTCAAGCGCAAGGCGAAGAAGGGCGTGGCGACGCTGTGCGTCTCGGGCGGCCTGGGGATGGCGCTTGGCTTAGAGAATGTGGCGTGAGTGAATTTAATAATCGGGCAATTTGGTATTTGGGTAATTGCGTTGAGAGTTCAGTGCGGCCTTTCAATTACCCAACTCCCTTACCCAATCACGTCTCCGCCGGTTGTCATTTCCGTCATTACGTCGCTATACTTTTGACCAAGGATTGAGGAATGTCCCTATCCGCGCTGATTGTCGATGACGAGCAACTGGCCCGCGACGAGCTCGCCTATCTGCTGAAGGGCGTGGGCGACATCGACGTCGTGGCCCAGGGCAAGAACGGCGTGGAAGCTGTCAATCTCATCAAGGAACACAATCCCGACGTGGTCTTCCTCGACGTGCAGATGCCCGGGCTGGACGGCTTTGGCGTCATCAAGAAGCTCATCGACCGGCGCCTGCCCCTGCCGCAGATCGTCTTCGCCACCGCTTACGAGCAGTACGCCATCAAGGCCTTCGAAGTGAACGCCGTCGATTACCTGCTCAAGCCCTTCGACAAAAAGCGGGTGGCGCAGTCGGTGCAGAAGGCGCGCAAGAATCTGCAAACCGAAGCGCCGCCTTCAGACAAGCTCGAAACCCTGGTGCGGATGCTGGAATCGCAAAGGCCGCAGAACTCCAAGCTGCTGCTCAAGTCCGCGGGCCGCCTGTTCCTGGTGGACCAGAAGGACATCTGCTTCGCCTCCATCGAAGACGGCGTCATCACCGTGGTGACCACCAGCGGCATGGAGGGCCAGTCGAACTGCCGCACGCTCGAAGAACTGCTGGAATCGCTGGATCCCAACCTGTTCTGGCGCGCGCACCGCTCGTTTCTGGTGAATATCAACCGCATCAAGGAAGTCGTGCCCTGGTTCAAAAGCTCCTACCAGGTGCGGATGGACGACCGCAAGCAGACGGAAGTGCCCGTCAGCCGCGCCCAGACAAAGCGGCTGCGGGAACTGTTCAAGCTATAAGGACGGCAGGGCTCGGAAGACTAGCAACTGGCGGCTGCTCTATGAAAGCTTACGTTTACGTCACGCTGAAGAAGACCGTGCTCGATCCCCAGGGCAAGACTATCCAGGGCGCGCTCCGGAAGATGGGCTACAAGGGGGTGGACGACGTCCGCCAGGGCAAGTTCTTCGAGCTCACGCTCGATGGCGGCCTGGACCGGGCGGCGGCTGAAGCGGAGATCGCCCGCATCGCCCGCGAGGTGCTCACCAATCCGGTGATCGAGGAATTCCGCTATTCCCTTGAGGAGTAATCATTTTCATCGCTTTTTCAGCACCGAAGTAACATCTTCAGCTATCTACATTTGTAAGGATTTGCAGGATAATGACGGGAGACTCCCACCCCATTCCCCCAAATGCCCGGTGGTGGAGATTTTCCCGCGTGAGGTGATCGGACGTGTGTGGCATTGTCGGTTACGTTGGTAAGAAGCGGGTTGTGCCCGTCATCCTGGACGGCCTGAAGCGGCTGGAATACCGCGGCTACGATTCGGCGGGCATCGCCGTGGCGGGCAATGGCGACGGGCTGCAGATCCGCCGCGCCGAGGGCAAGCTGCGCAACCTGGAAGAAGCCATCCGCCTTAAGCCCCTGGACGGCACTTACGGTATCGGCCATACGCGCTTGGCCACCCACGGGCGTCCGACCGAGGAAAATGCTCACCCGCACCGCGACTGCACCGGCAAGATCGTGGTAGTGCACAACGGCATCGTCGAAAACTATCTCTCGCTCAAGAAGCGGCTCATCGAAGAAAAGCACAAGTTCTCGACTGAAACCGACACCGAGGTCATCGCTCACCTGATCGAGAAGTATCACTTCGCCACCACTAACGGCCGGCCGGTGTCGCTGGAAGAAGCCGTCCGCAAGACGGTGAAGGAACTCACCGGCGTGTTCGCGCTGGCGGTGATTGCCGTGGATGAACCCAACAAGATCGTGGCCGCGCGCAATGGCCCTCCGGCTGTCATCGGCCTGGGCAGAGATGAGTATTTCGTCGCCTCCGACGTGCCCGCAATCCTGTATCACACGCGCGACCTGTTCTTCCTCGCCGACGGCGATCTGGCCGTCATCACGCCCTCGGGCGTGCAACTCACCGACTTCGACGGCCGGCCCGTGTCGCGCCAGGTGCAGCACGTCACCTGGGACCCCATCATGGCGGAGAAGGGTGGCTTCAAGCATTTCATGCTCAAGGAGATCTACGAGCAGCCGCGCGCCGTCCGCGACACCACGCTGGGGCGGGTTTCGCTCGATTCCGGCAAGGTCTTCCTGGACGAGATGGAGATCAGCGAGGCCGAGTTCCGCAACCTGACCAAGGTGGACATCGCCGCCTGCGGCACCAGCTGGCACGCCGCCCTGGCCGGCAAGTTCATGATCGAGAAGCTGGCGCGGGTGCCAGTCGAGGTGGACTACGCCAGCGAATTCCGCTACCGCGACCCCATCATGTCACCCAGCGGGCTGACCATGCTCATCACGCAGTCGGGCGAGACCGCCGACACCATCGCCGCCCAGCGCGAGGCCAAGGCCAAGGGCTCCAAGACGCTGGCCATCTGCAACGTGGTTGGCTCCATGGTGACCCGCGAGGCCGCCGGGACCATCTACACTCATGCTGGGCCGGAGATCGGTGTTGCCTCGACCAAGGCGTTCACCGCCCAGCTTACGGCCCTGTTCCTGTTCGCGATCTACCTCGGCCGGCTGCGCGATACGCTGACCGCGGAGCAGGCAAAATGTCTGCTCAGCGAACTGACCCGCATCCCCGGGAAGCTCGAATCCATCCTCGGCCACGACGAGGTCTGCGAAGACCTGGCCAAGGAATACTCTCGCGCGCAGGATTTCCTCTTCCTCGCTCGCGGGATCCACTACCCCATCGCGCTTGAAGGCGCGCTGAAGCTGAAGGAGATCTCCTACATCCACGCCGAAGGCTATCCCGCCGGCGAGATGAAGCACGGCCCCAACGCCCTGATTGACGAGAACCTGCCGGTAGTAGTGCTGGCGACCTGCGACCGCACCAACCCCGACTCGGTACAGCGCTACGAGAAGACTATGTCCAACATCAAGGAGGTCAAGGCGCGCTCCGGCAAAGTGATCGCAGTGGCCACTGAGGGGGATGAAGAGATCCGCGAGGAAGTGGACCGCGTGCTGCACCTTCCGCCGACTCCGGAGCTACTGTCACCCATCGTGGAGATCGTACCCCTGCAACTGCTGGCCTATCACATCGCCGTTCGGCGCGGTTGCGACGTGGACCAGCCCAGGAATCTCGCCAAGTCGGTCACGGTCGAATAATCGAAGCTCGCGTGGCGCGGGTGCCCCTTCGACTTCGCTCAGGGCAGGCTATCGCCAGCGGCTTTTGGGGGTCGGCACCGTCTGGCGGCCCCCCTCCCACCGTCGAGTCGGTGCGGCCATAAGCCTCGAAACCAGGCTCACTTAGGGACCATCCAACCGCCAGCAACCATTCTCAATCTCCCTGCAACCAACTGATACCGTGGCACATCTATATCCTTGACAATAAGTCACTCAAGTCTTATTTTAGCCTTGTTATCATGCCCTGAGTGACAGCACTTATCAGCAAAAAGGGGGTTTCAAAAATGGCAAAGATTATTGGCATTGACCTGGGCACAACCAACTCAGTGGTAGCCGTCATGGAAGGCGGCGAACCCAAGGTCATCCCTAACGAGGAAGGCGGCCGCACCACGCCTTCGGTCGTTGCTTTTACCAAGACCGGGGAGCGACTGGTGGGCCAGGTGGCCAAGCGCCAGGCCATCACCAATCCGGAGAACACGGTTTATTCCATCAAGCGCTTCATGGGGCGCCGTTACGACGAAGTGTCGGAAGAGATGAAGATGGTGCCCTACAAGGTGGAGCGGGAGGGTGACCACGTGGCGGTCATCGCCCAGGGCAAGAAGTACACCCCGCCCGAGATCTCGGCGATGATCCTGCAGAAGCTGAAGAAGGCGGCGGAAGACTACCTGGGCGAGAAGGTGACCGAGGCAGTCATCACCGTGCCCGCGTACTTCAACGATGCGCAGCGGCAGGCTACCAAGGACGCTGGCCGCATCGCCGGACTCGACGTCAAGCGCATCATCAACGAGCCCACGGCGGCTTCCCTCGCCTACGGCCTCGACAAGAAGAAGGACGAAACCATCGCCGTGTACGACTTCGGCGGCGGGACTTTCGACATCTCGATCCTCGAGGTCGGCGAGGGCGTCATTGAGGTGAAAGCTACCAACGGCGACACCCACCTGGGCGGCGACAACATCGACCAGCGTATCGTGGACTGGCTGATCGACTAGTTCAAGAAGGACGACGGCCTCGACCTGCGCGCCAAGGGCAACGAGATGGCGCTGCAGCGTCTGCGTGACGCGGCCGAGCGCGCCAAGATCGAGCTCTCCACTACCATGGAGACCGAGATCAACCTGCCCTTCATCACCGCTGACGCCAGCGGTCCTAAGCACCTGGTGAAGAAGCTGACCCGCGCGAAGCTGGAGTCGATGGTGGAAGACATCATCCAGCGCTCGGTCGGGCCGTGCCGGCAGTGCCTGAAGGACGCCGGCATCGACGCCAGCAAGATTGATGAGGTCGTGCTGGTGGGCGGACAGACCCGTATGCCACGCATCCAGGCGCTGGTCCGCGAGCTGTTCGGCAAAGAGCCGCACAAGGGTGTCAATCCGGATGAAGTGGTGGCGGTCGGGGCGGCCATTCAGGGCGGCGTGCTCAAGGGCGAGGTCAAGGACCTGCTCTTGCTTGACGTGACCCCGCTGACGCTCTCCATCGAAACGCTGGGCGGCGTGGCCACGCAGATGATCCCGCGTAACACCACGATCCCCACGCGCAAGACGGAGACCTTCTCCACCGCGGCCGACAGTCAGACTTCGGTTGAGGTGCACGTGATGCAGGGCGAACGGCCCATGGCGCGCGACAACCGCACCCTGGGCAAGTTTCACCTGACCGGCCTCCCGCCGGCTCCGCGCGGCGTGCCGCAGATCGAGGTGACCTTTGACATCGACGCCAACGGCATCCTCAACGTTACCGCCAAGGACATGGCCACGGGCAAGGACCAGAAGATTACCATCACGTCCTCGTCCGGCCTCTCCAAGGAGGAAGTCGACCGCATGGCCAAGGACGCCGACGCGCACGCGGACGAGGACAAGAAGCGCCGCGAGGAGATCGAGTCGCGCAACCAGCTCGACTCCATGGTGTACAGCATCGAGAAGATGCTGCGCGAGCACGGCGACAAGATCTCGGGCTCGGAGCGCGGGGATGTGGAGAACGCCCTGGCGGACGCCAAGAAAGCGCTCGAGGGCGGCGACAAGGCGGCCATGGACCACGCTCGGGAGAACCTGACCAAGACCTCGCACAAGCTGGCCGAGGCCATGTACCGCGCCGCGCAGCCCGCGGGGGCGCAGGCCGGAGCCCAGCCAGGTCCAGAAGCCGGAGCGAGCGCTCCCCGAGGCGGCAACGGCGAAGCCAAGAAGGGCGACGGCGGCGTCATCGATGCCGAGTACGTGGACGTCGAAGAAAAGAAATAAAGTCGGCGTAGAGACGTAGCTTCCTACGTCTCGGATGAACACGGCGCCGGAGACGCAGCAAGGTGCGTCTCTACAAAAGCGAAGGATAGGGGGGCGGTTTCGCGGTGACAGGCGATCGGATCGCCCCCCCTTCTAATCGGATTGGAGCGTGAGAGATGATTTGCAGTCAATTGCAGTATCTGCAGCAGAATTTCGCTGCGCTGTTGGCTGCCTCGGACGAACAGGAGCAACTGGAACGGCTGGGCGTGGCGCTGGTGGACGACAAAGAAGCGGTGAAGGCATTCCGCGAAGAATTGCAGAAGCGCCTCACGACCGTGGGCTCGAGGCTGGCAGAGCACGTCCAGGAGCACGGCTGCGCCAATTAACGTAGCGCTGCCGTCTCAGCGATTCGTGTCAGGGCACGGCTTCAGCCGTGCCGCAAGGCAGCTTTTTTGGCGAGGGCTTTAGCCCCTGCCGTTTCGACCGCACAAACACTAAATGGCCACCGCAACCAAGGACTACTACGCCGCACTCGGCGTGAAGAAAACCGCCTCCACGGAGGACATCCGTAAGGCATTCCGCAAGCTTGCGCGGAGATACCACCCGGACGTCAACCCCGGCGACAAGTCCGCGGAAGAAAAATTCAAGCAGATTTCCGAAGCCAACGACGTCCTGAGCGATCCCAAGAAGCGCAAGATCTACGACCAAGTCGGCTTTTATTCCGACAACATCGATCCCGCGACCGCTGAAGCATATGCGCGTGGCGGAGGCGGGGGCTTTGCGGGACAACGCCGGGGGCAGGCGCAGGGCGTGCCCTTTGACTTCGGCGGCTTCGATTTTTCCGATTTCAGCGAGGCCGGCGGCGGCCGCAAGGGCGGCAGCTTTCGCGACATCTTCTCTGGCATCTTCGGTGGCAGTGGCCGCGGCGGCTTCGGCGCCGAGGTCGAGCAGCCCGAACCCGGCACCGATCTCGAATACCAGGTGAACGTAGGCTTCTGGGACGCCATCACAGGGACGGTGATGCGCTTGAACATCGCCCGCCGCGACGTGTGCTCGAACTGCCACGGCCGTGGCTTCATCCAGGCTGCAGGCACCTGCCCCCAGTGCGGCGGCAAGGGACAGATCACGCAGACCGCCGGCCGCATGAGGTTCAACGTGCAGTGCCCGCGCTGCCACGGTACCGGCAAGAACGTGAGCGTGTGCAGCGTGTGCGGCGGGGAAGGCACGGTGGAGCGCACCGAACCGCTCGAGGTGCGCATCAAGGCGGGCACGCGTGACGGCCAGCGCATCCGCATCGCCGGCAAGGGCAATGCCGGCGCCATGGGCGCTCCCGCGGGCGATCTTTACATCATCGTGCGCATCGGCGAGCACCCGGTCTTCCGCCGCGAGGGCGACGACATCCATGTCACCGTGCCCATCACCGTCACCGAGGCTGCGCTGGGCGCGAAGATTGAAGTCCCGACCATCGACGGCCGGTCGCTGCTGCGCATACCTCCGGGCACGCAGAGCGCACAGAAGCTGCGCCTGCGCGAAAAGGGCGTGCCCTCGGCCACGCGCGAGGGCGCGCGCGGTGACGAGATTGTCGAGGTCAAGATCGTCGCGCCGTTTCCCAAGGACGAGCGCTCGCGCGAGATCCTGCGCGAGTTCGCGAAGCTGAACCCGGAGGACCCAAGGGCGGAATTGTGGAGGCAGGTTTGAGAGGCAGCAGTTAGCAATTGGCACTTAGCATGTAGCCAGCAAGGCAAATCGGCTAAGTGCCAATTGCCAACTGCTTGCTGAACAAGCGAAGGAACTCATGGCTAAGCGAAAGTCGAAGGGTGCCTACATGATAAGTGCCGTGGCCGAGATGTACGGCATCCATCCGCAGACGCTGCGGCTCTACGAGCGCGAAGGGCTGCTCAAGCCATCGCGCACCGAGGGCAACACCCGACTTTACACCGACGAAGACCTGCAGCGCCTCGAATTCATCCTTTCGCTGGCCCGCGACCTGGGTGTGAACATCGCCGGTATCGCCATCATTCTCCAAATGCGCGAGCGGATGGAAGCCATGCAGAAGGAGATGCAGGAGTTCTTCACCTACATCCAGAAAGAAATGCTGGCACGCTCGCAAGCCGGAGTGGACGCCTCGCGGGGCGCCATCATCCCCATCCACCGCACGGTCGAGCCGCCGGACACGGCGCCCGCGCGGGAACGCAAGCGGTGACGAACTCCCAGTTTCTCGTTTCTGGTTCCTCGTTTCTCGGCAGAAGCTGCTTCGATCGAGAAGCGAGAAACACAACCGGGTGTAGTATTGTCAGCCGCTCATGCTGCCCTTCAAGCTCATCTACAGCGACGCGTACTACTTGCCGATCGGAGAGCACGTTTTCCCGGCACAGAAGTACCGGCTCATCCACGAACATTTGCTGCGTACCGGCGCCGCGGCGCACGACGACTTTCTCACTCCCGAGCCCGCACGCGATGCCGACGTACTGCTGGTGCACACGCCGGCGTGGGTGACCAAGTTAAGAAGTGGCACGCTCTCCGCGCGCGAAGAGCTGATGATGGAGGTTCCCTACTCGCCGGAGCTGGTGCGCGCCTTCTGGCTGGCGGCGGGAGGCTCGATCCTGGCCGCGCAATGCGCGCTGCGCGACCGCGTGGGCATCAGCATCGGCGGCGGGTTCCATCATGCTTTTGCCGACCACGGCGAGGGCTTCTGCGTGATCAACGATATAGCCATCGCCATCCGCAAGCTGCAACGCGAGGGCTCGATCGCCCGCGCCATGACCGTGGATTGCGACGTCCACCAGGGGAACGGCACCGCCGCCATCTTCGCAGCGAACAACGGCGCTACAGGCTGGAGCTTCGGCGGCATGGGCGCGCGAGACTTCTCCGGCTTTGATAGTGACGTCTTCACCATCTCGCTCCACCAGGAAAACAACTACCCGGCGTTCAAGCCGCCATCTTCCATCGACGTCAATCTGGCCGACGGTGTGGGCGATGCCGAATACCTGGCGCAGCTCGACAAGGCGCTCAGCGCGGGCCTGCACCGGTCGGATCCACAACTGCTCTGCTACGTTGCCGGCGCCGATCCCTACCGCGAAGACCAACTTGGCGGCTTGTCCCTGACCATCGACGGATTGAAGAAGCGGGATGAGCTGGTCTACCGCGCGGCCAAAGCGCGCGGCATCCCGGTGATGGTGACCTTGGCCGGCGGCTACGCCCAGCAGGTGGAGGATACGGTGACCATCCACTGCAACACGGTGATCGCGGCGAAAGAGGTTTATTCGTCGTAGGTCGAGTCTGCCGTTCGCGAAACAACTGCTGGTAAAATGAAATGTTGAGCTGTCCAGCATCGCTGGTTCGGTGCTTGAAATCTAATGGGTGGCGCCGGTTTTCGACCTCAGGGGCTGAAGCCCGGCAATAAATCGAACTTCAAACGGCACGGCTGAAGCCGCGCCCCTCCCACATCGGGTTTTTCTGACTACCGACTACTGAGTACTGACTACTGCTCTATGTTTGAGAATCTTTCCGACAAGCTGCAACGCGCGTTTAAGAACCTGCGCGGACAGGGCACGCTGAACGAAGAGACCGTCGGCGAGGCCCTGCGCGAGATCCGCCTGGCCCTGCTCGAAGCCGACGTCAATTTCAAGGTTGTCAAAGAGCTGGTCGAGCGCATCCGCGAAAAGGCGCTGGGGCAGGAGGTGATGACCGCTCTCTCGCCCGCGGAGCAGGTGGTGAAGATCGTCCGCGACGAGATGGTCGAAGTCCTCGGTCGCGACACCGCCAAGCTACGCTTCGCCTCCAACCCGCCAACGGTCGTGCTGATGGCCGGGCTGCAAGGTTCGGGCAAGACCACCACCTCAGGCAAGCTGGCGCACTGGCTGAAGAACGGCGGCCACCGTCCGCTGCTGGTCTCGGTGGACGTCTATCGCCCGGCGGCGCGTGAGCAGTTGAAGATCGTGGCCCACGCGGTCAAGGCCAATCTCTACGAGGGCCAGGTCAGCGAGGCGAACACCGCGACGGTCGAGCGGCTGGCTAAGGAAGCGCGGCGCGAGGCGGTCAACAGCGGCTGCGATGTGCTCATCGTGGACACCGCCGGGCGCCTGCACATCGACGAGCAGCTCATGGAGGAGATGCAGTCGCTCAAGCGCCTGCTCAACCCGCAGGAGATCCTGTTCGTCGCCGACGCCATGACCGGCCAGGACGCGGTGCGCTCCGCCGACGAGTTCCACAAGAAGCTCACACTCACCGGCGTGGTCCTCACCAAGATGGATGGCGACGCGCGCGGCGGAGCGGCGCTCTCCATACGCAATGTCACCGGGCAGCCCATCAAGTTCATCGGCGTGGGCGAGAAATACGACGCGCTCGAGCCCTTCTATCCCGACCGCATCGTCGGCCGCATCCTGGGCATGGGCGACATCCTCTCGCTCATCGAGAAGGCCGAGCAGCAGCTCGACAAGAAGAAGCAGGAGGAGTTCGCGCGCAAGGCGCTTTCCGGTGGCGGCTTCTCGCTCGAGGACTTCCGCGATCAACTGCGGCAGGTGAAGAAACTGGGCTCGCTGCAATCCATCATGGGCATGCTTCCCAAGATCGGGCCCTTCGCCGGGCTGGACAAGGCGGCAGACAAGGTGGACGAGGGCCAACTGACGCGCGTCGAGGCCATCATCAACTCGATGACTCGTTACGAGCGTGACCATCACGAGGTGATCAACGGCAGCCGGCGCAAGCGCATCGCCCGCGGCTCCGGCACCAGCGTGCAGGAGGTCAACCAGCTTCTGCGCCAGTACGCGCAGATGAAGAAGATGTTCAAGCAGATGGGCAAGGCCAGCTTCGGCCGGCGGCTGGCGGGGATGAAGCTGCCGGGGATGTAGGGCCCTCAGGCGGTCGCATGAAATCATTGAACAAAGTAATAGCCACAATTGGGCTGCTTTTCGGTTTGGGGATGCTTTACTTTGAGGGTGGCCCTTGGCGGATCATTGCGCTCATCGCAATCGGTCTTGGTCTATTTGGCGGTCTCGCTTACCGGCTCTTTGAGCGAGCCGAGCGAAGAAAGCCAAACTGAGACGCTGCTCAAGCGGTCTCGCAACCTTTACACATCCCGCCATTTACGCAATAATGTGAGATTGGGCATAGAGAAGACTAACTCCTAGAAAGGACTACGTTTTTGTGCTAATGATTCGCCTGGCGCGCGTAGGGGCGCGCAAGCAGCCTTATTATCGGATTGTGGTCATAGAGAAGGAGCGGGCACGGAACGGGCGCCCGGTGGAGGTGGTGGGCACGTACAACCCGCGCACCAATCCGGCCTCGGTCGAATTGAAGCGTGAGCGCGTTGATTACTGGATGTCGAAGGGCGCCAAGGCGTCGGATACGGTGGCCCGGCTTCTGGCCAAGCAACCGACGGCCAGCGCTCCGGCCACGGCTTAATACTTGCCCCTCTCGGGCTGCCGCGTTTTTCTTTCATTTGCGGGCGCAGTCGGGCCTCGAACCCACCACGGAGGGCGCTGCTATGGTCAGCGAGCAGGGTGGGGATATGCGGGCGCTGGTCGAACAGATTGCCAAGGCGCTCGTCGATGAACCCGAGCAAGTGGCGGTTCGGTCCATCGATGGCGAGCAGGTAACGGTGCTGGAGCTGCGCGTCTCTCAGAATGACCTGGGCAAGGTCATCGGGAAGCAGGGCCGCACGGCGCGTTCCATCCGCACCATCCTGGGCGC
>DASQGF010000102.1:0-6502 GCA_035632755.1 Terriglobales bacterium | reverse complement strand
TCCGTCGGAGAGTTTGGCGGTGAGGGTCTGCCGGTCTGCGGAAAGCAGCCAGCTATCGGTTTCCGAGTACGCCTGGTAGCCGGCAGCATCCAGCACATGCTTGGTGGTGATTATGAGGTCGTCCTTCTGCCAGTGGACCTTCGAATACGCCCGCTCGATGCGGGTGGTATAGCGGTCGCGCTCGACGCCGTCGGCCAGAAAGGACTCCGATCCGGTGACCGCGCCGCCGGAGTAGTACACAAACTTGACTTCATCCCCGCGTTGCGTGATGTCCAGTTCCGTCGCCGCCTGGCGCAGAGACGGACCGGTGCTGCGATCGCGGTCGAGCTTCCACTTGCCAGAGAGGTCGGGGATGTTCTTCACCACGGCCCAACCTGCACACACAGCGAACAGCGCCAGCGCAACCAGGCAGGCTGCGGCTCTTGCCGTGGGAAGCGGTCGCCAGAGGCTCAACCCCGCACCTCCAGAGGCCTCTCATTGTAGACGTTCAGCTAGAACTTGTCCGCAGCGGCGCTTTCCAATTGTGGTTTCATGATGGACTGATAGCAGCTAGGGCAGATGCCGTGGCTGAAGCTGGCTTCAGTGTGGTCGCTAAGGTAGGTTTCCAGTTGCTCCCAGTAGTTCTGATCGTTGCGGATGCGCTTGCAGTAGGAGCAGATGGGCAGCAATCCCTGCAACTGCCGTACGCTGGCCAGCGCCTGTTGCAACTGGGCGACGTGGGCGGCCAGGGCGCTCTGCAGCTCCACCACCCGCCGCCCCACGCGCACGCGGGCGCGCAGTTCCTCGGGATCGCAGGGCTTGACGACATAATCATCGGCGCCGGCCTCGAAACCTGTGAGGATGTCTTTGATGTGGTCGCGGGAGGTGAGGAGGATCAAGTAGGTCGGTGCCAGCTCGGGCTGGTGCCTTACCTGGCGGCACACCTCGATGCCGTCCATGCGCGGCATGAGCCAGTCCAGCACCACCAGTTGCGGCGCATTCTCGGCCTGCAGGGCCTCCCAGGCCTGCACCCCGTCGCGCACCAGCAGCACCTCGTACTCGCCTTCCAGCAAGCGCTGCAACAACAAGGCAAACACCGGATCATCTTCGGCAAGCAGGATCTTCACTGGGCTCCTTGCAGAATTTTCGAAGCTGGGGATTCAGGCGGGCCATGGCGCCGTCCAGTTCCGACAGGGCCGCAGCCGCCGCCGGGAAGTCGCGCAGCCGCGCCTTCTCCTCCAGCTTCTCGGCTGCGTTCAACGCCTCCGGCGCGGCCAGGCAACGGATCTGTCCTTTTAAACTATGGGCGGCGCGCTCCAGCCCATCTCCGTCGCGATCCGCCAAGGCCTGCTCGATCCTTTCCAGCAGCTTGGGCGACTCTCCCAGGAATATTCTTACGATCTCGCGCAGCAGGACCTCGTCCTCGGCCGTTCGCGCTCGAGCTTGTTCGTAGTCCCAGGCGGGACGCTCGGACGCGGGACTGCCAGGATGCGCCGCCAGCTTCTGGAGTTCCGCCTGGATGGCGGCGATGCTGACCGGCTTGGGGATGTAGCCGTCCATGCCCGCGTCCAGGCAACGCTCACGGTCGCCTTTCAAGGCGTAGGCGGTCATGGCTATGATCGGCAGATGCCCGCCGAGCACCTGTTCCCGCTGGCGGATGGCGGCGGTGGCCGCAAAGCCGTCCATCTCCGGCATTTGCACGTCCATGAACACTGCATCGAAACGCCCGGTGGCGACCAGAGCCACGGCTTCCCTTCCGTTGCGCGCCAGCGACGCACGGTGGCCTTCCTTCTCCAGCATGCGCAGGATGAGAGCCTGGTTGACGGGATTGTCTTCCGCCACCAGGATGCGCAAGCCGGTGCGGGCTTCCCGCAAAGAGTGGCGGGTAACGAGGGGCGGCGCTTCGCCCGCAGGCTGGCCCAGCACCGTCAGCAGGGCCTGCATCAGCTCGCTGTTGCGGATGGGTTTGACCAGGTAGGCAGCAATCCCCAGTTGGCGGCAACGGGCAGCGTCTCCGCGCTGCCCCGACGAGGTCAGCATCATGATGACCGCTCCGGCCAGGCGGGGATCATGCTGCATGCGTTCCGCCAGTTGGAACCCGTCCATCTCCGGCATGCAGGCATCGATGAGAGCCACGCGATAAGATTTCCCCGTTTGCCGGGCGGACTCCATCTCGTGGATCGCGGCCGGCCCGTCTTCCACCGCCTGGGCGTGCATTCCCCAGCCGCGCGTGACCTCGCACAGGATCTTGCGGTTGGTGGCATTATCGTCCACCACCAGCAACGGCACTCCCACCAGGGCTTCCGGCCGTGCGGGCGCCGCCGGCGTCTGCTCGCTCCGGGCCTCACGCAGGGAGATGGTGAAATAAAACCGGCTGCCTTGGCCGGTCTCGCTCTCCAGCCAAATGCGTCCGCCCATCAGGTTGACCAGGCGCTGGCAGATGGCCAGACCCAGGCCAGTGCCGCCGAAGCGGCGCGTCGTGCTGCTGTCCACCTGCGAGAAGGCTTCGAACAGCGGGTGCTGTTTGTCGGGCGGGATGCCGATGCCGGTATCGCTGATGGTGAAGCTCAGTTCCAACTTGCCGTCGCGCCGGGCCACCGCTTCCGCCTCCACCAGCACCTCCCCTTTTTCGGTGAACTTCACGGCATTGTCCACCAGGTTGAGCAACACCTGCCGCAGCCGCCCGGGGTCCCCAAAGACATGCTGCGGGACACCCGCGCCGATGCGGCAGGCCAGCTCCAACCCCTTCTCGTGCGCCTTCAAGGCCAGGTTGCGCACGCTATCGGCGATGCAGTCTGGCAGGTCGAAGGCGATCTCGTCCAGTCCCAGTTTGTCTGACTCCACCTTGGAAAAATCCAGGATGTCGTTGATGATCCCCAGCAACCCCTGCCCGGAACACTTGGCCATCAGCAGGCACTCGCGTTGCTCGGAGGTCAGCTCGGTTTCCAGCGCCAGTTCGGTCATGCCCAGGATGCCGTTGAGCGGGGTGCGGATCTCGTGGCTCATGTTGGCGAGGAACTGACTCTTGGCGCGGTTGGCGGCTTCTGCAACCTCCTTGGCGTCCGCCAATTGCAGGTTGGTGGCGCGCAGCTCCGCGGTGCGCCGGGCAACCTCCTCTTCCAGCTGCTCGCGGTGGCGTTTGAGTGCGAGATCGCGCACCTGGATCTGCTGCAGCATGTCGTTGAAACTGGTGATAAGCAGGCCGAACTCGTCCTGCCTGCGGCCGGCGGCGCGGATGGCATAGTTCTTCTCGAAGGTGACCTGCCGGGCCGTGCATACCAGCTCCCGCAGCGGTTCGGAGATGAGTTTCTGCAAACTGGAGGCGAGCGCAAATGCCAGCGTGAGGCATCCGAACAAGGCCAGCAGGGCGGAGACCAAGTTGCGGTGCAAGCGGGCGCGCACCTTGCCCAGGTCGGAGGCCATGTAGACCGTCCCGACGGTCTCGCCGGCAAGCACGATGCGGCCGAAGTATGCCAGCGAGGACTTCTCAAAATAGCTTCCCTCGGGCCGGATGGGCGGGCAAGCCTCGCCCGCGCCGGCATCGCGCAGGTAGCGCGCGAACGGCTGTCCGTCCTTGTCGTAAATGCAGGCGGCGATCACGTGGGGATCGCTCCGCAACGCCCCCAGGATCTCGATGGCGGCGTGCGTGTCCCCGAAGGTGAGTGCGGCGGTACTGTTCGCGCCGGTGGTGCCGGCCAGTACCGCCAGTTGCTCCTCGATAATGTGCGGAAAGTCCACCAGGTCGTGCCCGATCACCACAATCGAACCAGTGAGCAGGGCCACCGCGCTGGTGACAAGAATGATCAATGTCAGCTTTTGCCGGACCGCCAAATCACGGATGCGACGCATTGGTTCTAGGCCCCGCGTCCCCACATAACTGCAGTTGGCGGACGGCAAAAGCACCCGCTGCGCATGATTACCTCTGTAATACGATGAAGGCTGGGCCCTTTAGACCCGACAAGGAGTGTGCAGGCGTGCGGCCAAAGCTCGGCACCGGGCCAGGCGCAGCTCAAGTGGCTGTGGGGGTGGCGGATAGCCGCCGATGGAAACGCAGTGTTCGCGCAGGGGAGCGAGTTTTCAGTCTGATTTGGAACAGCGTTCCTGCATCGGGAATCACCGGCGAGCGCGAATTTTCGGTGCGCAATATGACCGGGCTGCTTGGCACCTGGTGGCTGTTCTCACCCTTATCATCGCGATGCCGGCGCCCGGCCCGCAGCGGCGACGCGGCATTTCAGGAATTCCTGCAGGAACTGGCGTCCCTCGGCGGTGATGTAGCCCTGATCGGTCTCCAGCCGCACCAGTTCTGACGCCGCCAGAAAGCCCAGCCAGTGCTCGAAGCTGGAGCCTTCGTACAGTTCCGGATAGCGTTTGGCCAACTGCAGGTAGAAGGAATAGAGCTGCGCCAGCGAGCATCCCTTGGGCCCGGCGGAACGGAGCTGCTCGAGCAGCGGCAGTTGGGTGTCCCACAACATGAAGCGCTCGGGATCGAAGGCATGCACGATGGAGAGCGCCGAGAAGGGCTGGCTGAGCGGGCCCAGGCGGAGTTGCTTCACGTGCTTGCGTTCCGCCAGGTCAGCCAGCAGCAGCAAGCTGACGATCAGAACGAAGGCGACTACCGCGGCAACCACCACCAGGAGCGGCACAACCCACCTCCAGGAATTCCCGTATCTTACTAGGAATCGGCGATTCTGGCGCACCTGGTTTCGTGGTTTTCGTTCCGCCAGCCTGCCAGACTGCGCCAGCGTGATGGGCGGTCATCTTGCCGCCTCAGCCTCGGACCGTCAGCACCGGGCATTTGGCGCGGGCGAGCACCCGGTGTGTCATCGCCCAAGCCAGATGGCTAAGGGCAAAGGGATACCGGCTCTGGCGCGCGCCCATCACGATCAAGTCCGCTTTCTTTTCCGCCGCCACCAGCAGGATGACGTCGGCCGCCGCACCGCACTCCACCAAGAATTCCGGTATGCGGTCCAACTGTGCATCCGGCGGGATCAGGTCCATGAGTTGGCGAATCGTCTGCTCGCGCAGGGTGTGGTTGAGAGCATCGTCGCGCACCTCGCATACGTGCAGCAGCGCCAACTGGGCATGATTCTCCCGTGCCAGCAACAACGCATAGGCCAGCGCCGCCACAGATCCTGGTTGAAAGTCGGTCGCATAGAGGATCTGTCCGAGCTTCTCCTGCGGGACGACCTTGGCAAAGCTGTGGGGACCCACCGTCAGTACCGGGCAGGGCGCCAGGCGTACGATCTCCTCCGCCACCGAGCCCATCAGCAGCTTGGAGACGCCGCCGCGGCCGTGCGTTCCTACGACGATGAGGTCGATGTCATGTTTGGCAACGATGTCGGAGAGGGCCGGCCACAGCTCCCCCCGCTCGAGCAACAACTCGTGGGGAATCCCCTCCACGAGCGAGCCCTGGCCCAGCGAAGCCATGTCTCTTTCCGCTGCCGTCCATTCCGCGTCGAAGCACGCCGGCATGGCCTCGATCGGGATCGCCAGCCTGGGCTGCCCTGGTACGACGTGCGTCAGCCATAGCTTGGCCCCTTGCTGGCGAGCAAAGTTCGCAGCCACCGCGAGCGCCGTCTGGGAATATTCGGAAAAATCGGTTGCAAACAGGATGTTCTTGAGCGAGATGAGAGTTCGAGCTTTCACCAAGGGCATGGGGCACCTCCTCCCTGCTTGGTGAAACGCGCGCTGTTTCTACCTCGAAAATAAGTCCCGCTCACCGCCTGCGCAGTGACTGCAGTCACCGGAAGCTGTGAGCGAGACGAGAACCGCGCCGTGGCTGCGCTACCGCGCCTCCACCGGCTGGGGGAAGGCGTGGTCGGCCACCATCTTCAGCGCCGCCGTGCCGCGCACCTCGTTGTCGAACAGCGGGATGATGGCGCGCACATTATCGAAGTCCCGCCAGATCTCCTGCATGTAGGAGTCTTGCATGGCCACGCGGTTCTTCACGAACTCGGGCGAATCCGGCCGCACCTGGTCCTTCTGGATGACCATGTTGACCAGCACCCCGCCGACGGGGATCCCGAAATCGTGGAACCAGTTGATGAAGCGCTTGATCACGGCGATGGGCAGCGCCTCCGGCAGGGTGACAAAGAAGAACGCGGTCAGCTCGGGATCGGTGAGCAGACCGCGGGCGTGGCTGATGCGCTCGCGGAAGCTGAGCAGATACTCCATCAGCGGGTCGGCTTCCTTCTTCTTGGTGAAGGAGAACAGCTCGCGCAGCGACTGCGCTTCCTCGCGCGACTTCACCATCTTGTTCACCCACAGCGAGTACACCTTGCTCATGCCCAGCAGGCGGCGGGCGTTGGCGGTGGGCGCGGTGTCGAAGACGTAGGCGTCGTACTCGTTCTTGAACATCAGGTCCACCATGTTCTCGAACATGGCCGACTCTTCGAACGCCGGATTCATGGTGGCGCTCTCCACGAAGCTGTCCGCCTGGGTGGAGATCTCGGCGAACTTCAGGAACCAGCGGATCTTCTGCTTGATGTCCTGCTTGGAGCGCTCGATGGTCTCCTTGGTATCG
>DASQGF010000101.1:0-3478 GCA_035632755.1 Terriglobales bacterium | reverse complement strand
GCCGCCGAAGTGCCGCACTGCCTGTTCGACCGCAGCGTACACTTGCTCGTCGGAGCGGATGTCGGTGACGATGGCCAACGCCTTGCCGCCGGCGGCTTCGATGTCTCGGGCGGCGGTGTGGATGGTCCCCGGCAGCTTGGGATGGGGACGGTCGGTCTTGGCAGCAACGACGAGGTTGGCCCCATCGCGCGCCGCGCGCAGGGCAATCGCCAGCCCGATGCCGCGGCTCGCGCCGGTGATGAACAGCGTCTTGCCGGAAAGAGAGGGCACGGAACTTCCTTACTGCGGAGCACCGCGGATACACACGGATCAAAAAAACCTGCCGGCGAGACGTCGGCGCTACCCCGGCTTCCTGGGCGGCGCGGGTTTCCTCGCCGGAGCTGGTGTCCTGGACGGTCTCGCGGGCTCCTTGTCCTTCTTCACCTGCTGGGCGACTTTCTCGGCCTCCTTCTCGAAGCCGGCCATGACGGCGTTGACGCCGAACTGGTCGGCATCGGCCGCCAGCGGCACCTGCTTCAGTTCCGGCAGCCGCTTGCCGACGCGATAGAGCGTGATCTCCAGCAGCGCCTGGTACTTGTCTTTATCCAGCGCGACGCCGCGCAGCCCAGCCGGCAGCACCACGCCGCCCGCGCCCGGGTCCTTCACCTGGCTGGCATCGGTGTACAGGATGTAGTCACACTCCTTCTGGGCGGCCTCGGCGGCGATGGCCGGCTGCCCGTCGGCATCGAGCGGCACGGCCTCCATTTGCCGCAGCGTGACCTCGCTCATGAGGTTGACGCGCAGGTTGTCGACGGGCAGGTACTCGCCAGTGGCGTCGTTGATCTTCACCACCCCAATGCGCACCACGCCGCTGGTTTTGGCCGCCACCGGGGGCGCCGCCGGAGCGGCGGGAGCAGCAGGCTCGGGTGCCGGCGCGGCAGGCTCGGGCTCAGGCGGCGCGGGCGCAGCCTCTGTAGGCGGCGGCATCGGCGGACGTCCGCCCATCATGCCCGGCGCCATGCCGCCCATGCCCATCAGCTCCTGATAGCTGCCCACGATCTTGCATCCCGCCGGCATCTCGAAGAGCGAGGCTTCGAGCGGAGTGCTGGTCAGCTCCACCACCTCGGAGACGGTGGTGAAACTTTGTCCCTGAACCTGCATGGAGG
The DNA here is from genome assembly GCA_035632755.1 of Terriglobales bacterium. GTDB lineage: Bacteria > Acidobacteriota > Terriglobia > Terriglobales > Acidobacteriaceae > JAHFUA01. The sequence continues at coordinate 2,333 of DASQGF010000101.1, read as the reverse complement.
TGGTCTGCTTCAGCGGATACCCGGGATGGCCGGCACCGGTGTGCTTGAAGCGCATGGTGTCCTGGCAGCCGGAGCGGCCCGACGAGCGCGAAGGCGGGGGCGTCATGCCCGTCCAGCAAGCGAGTCCCGGCGCGATGTCGGCGTACCAGCCGTCGGTCTCGGTGTGCAGGCTGGTCTTCGAGCAGGCGTCGGAGCTGGACTCGGCGTTCATCGTGCTCTTGAGGTGGCGCGCGGTGAGGCCGAACATCTTCTGGCGCTCGCCGGTGTCGAGGGTGTTGACGGTGAAGGTGATGGTGCCGCCCTTGCGGCTGGCGCTGGCGGAGGCCGCTGCAGCGGGAGCAGATTCAGCGCCCGACTCCTCCCCCAGCGGCGTCACCATGCAGGTGTTGCTCTGAGGATTGACGGTAATGATCCGCTTCTGGTCGCACTGCATGATGGTCACGAAACTCGGCCCCATGCCCATGCTCGCGCCCTCGGTGCGCTGGCGGGCGCCTTTGATGTACACCGTGCTTTCCGTGCTGTGGCCCATGGTGGTGTTGCGGGTCTTGATCTTGGAGTCGGCCGCAGCCGCAAGCGAAAACAGAATCAGGACGGCAAAAATGAGGAGCTGCCGGTTACGCATGGGTCCTCCCTGGACGACACACGTCTGAAGAATTCGAGCGGAGGAATTCTAAACAAGAATCGCCAATTTAATCAGTGATTCGTTGAGCGAGGCACAGCTCAGATCTGCACGTAAACCTCGTCGCCTTCCAGCTTGATGGGATACACGGCGACGCGGGCCTCTGGATTGTGCTCAGACTGGCCGGTCTTGGGCTCCCACATCCAGCCGTGCCAGGGGCAGACGACTTTGTTGTCGGCGATGACGCCCTGGCCGATCGGTCCGCCGCGGTGCAGGCAGACGTTGTCCATGGCGGAGATGGTTCCGCTGACGTTGGCGACGCAGATCACCTTGTCGCCGAGCGGGATCTCCTTGGCCTCGCCATCTTCGGGGAGGTCGGCCTTGCTGCAGAGTCGGACGAAGTCGGACATGAGACTTTTCGCCGCGGATAGCCTGCCCCGAGCGAAGTCGAGGGGCGGATAAACGCGGATCAGGAGACACTTTGTAGAGACGCAGCATGCTGCGTCTCTGCGAGAGTGATTTTACAGCGGATAGGTAGCAGGCGCGAGCGCGCCCGTGCCCCATGATTTTGGCTGATTGCTGAAGCAAAGTCCGTTTAGCGAAGTCTTGGAAAATGCATCACTGCACAATGTTTGTGGCATTGACTGGCCACTGCGCCCGGCGTAGCATTTGAGTCAAGAAATCCGAAACCTCCAAAACCTCCGGAACCTCCGAACCCATCCTAGCGCTCGGGAGAAAACACATGGCGCACAACCACGGTAGTGAATATCAGGTCAGAATTGTCCACGGGGACTGAACCGAGGAACTGGGCGGGTGGCTGAACAGCGCGGAGCAGGTTGCCCAGACAATCGCCGCGGATCGCAAGCCGCAAGGCAAGGCTTACTGGCTTCGGGCACGAAACGTTCTCTGCACCGACTGCCCAGACAGGGAACAGAGAATCGTGGAATGTCCCCTTACGGATATCCCGTCTCCACGATACCGCCCACACGACTCCCTTTATCTGGTGGAAGTAGGGTCGAAGAGCCGGTACGAGCTTGAGGTAGCCATCTGGAACAGACATCGAGCTGCTTGAGGTAGTCCTCTGGAGCAGACATTGAGTGCTGACTGCTGAGTGCTTACTTCGGCGCCAGCGTCTGCGCGATCATCACCTGCCGCTTGAAATCCTCGACCATACTCTCGTCCAGACGGACCTCAGTCGGCCGCTTGGCCACCGACATCTGGTCAATCTTATCCTGCAGCTTGAGCAGCGCGTAGAACAGGTTCTCGGGGCGCGGCGGACAGCCGATGACGTAAACGTCGGTAGGCACGATGCGGTCCACGCCCTGGAGCACGGCGTAGGTGTTGAACGGCCCGCCCACCGAGGAGCACGCGCCCATGGAGATCACCCACTTGGGCTCGGGCATCTGGTCGTAGATGCGCTTTACTACCGGCGCCATCTTGAGCGTGACCGTGCCGGAGACGATCATCAGGTCGCTCTGCCGGGGCGAAGGACGGAAAACCTCGGCGCCGAATCGGGCGATGTCGAAGCGCGCCGTGGAGGAGGCGATCATCTCGATGGCGCAGCAGGCCAGGCCGAAGGTCATCGGCCAGAGCGCCGACTTGCGCGCCCAGTTGAAGACGTAGTCCACCGTGGTGATGAGGAAGTTCTTCTCGAACTTGTTCTGTAGCCAGCCCATGAAGGCCCCTTTTGGCGGGGGATTCCGACCTTTCAGTC
>DASQGF010000100.1:0-6227 GCA_035632755.1 Terriglobales bacterium | reverse complement strand
AATCGCCGGCCACCCCACCCCATCTCGAACTCGGCGCCGAACATCCACAGCATCAACATGTTGAACAGGACGTGCCACAACCCCATGTGCAAAAAAGAGTAGCTGACCAGTTGCCAGATATAGCCGCGGACTACCAGCGCGGGAATAAGCCCGAACCACTGGTTGCGGGCCAATTCAAAGCCGGGCATCGCCATGTTGGCTATAAGGGTCAGCAGGTAGATCCCGGCGTTCACGCCGATCAGGTACTTGATAACAGGAGTGAACGGGGGAAAAGCCAGGGAGACAGTGTTATAGCCGGAGGTGCGCCGCATCGTAGGATTGTAACGCTTGTGGCGGCCGGCGCGGGAGCATGCACAGGCAGGGGGTCCCCGACCCCACGCGGGCGTCGTGAACCTACCGCTCCGGCAGCGGTACCACCGCCACGCTGCGGTGGCCCTTCCCGTCCACGGCGCGCACCGCGAACACGACGTTGTCCTTGGAGCGCTTGAGCGTGGCCTGCGTCACATTCCCGACGGCTTCCACATTCTGGGGTGGCCAATCGGAGTCGGCGGTCGGCCGCCACAGGACTTCGTACCGGGTGGCCAGGCTTCCCGGAGACGCGCTCCAGGTTAGAGTGGAATCGTTCTCCAGGCTCCTGGTGACGAGGCGCACGTTGGCAGGCGGCGCGGGAGCCGAAGCCAGCGAAGCGAGTGTGGCGGCGTTGAGCCGGGCGACGTTCGCGACGTAGGCGAAATCCACGAACTTCGGCAGGTCGCCGTACTCGACGCCCTTCTCGGTGCGCGGTGTCTGGTGCTGGTGGTTGTAGTCTTCGCGGTACTCGGTGAAACGCACCGCGGCGAAGCCCTGTTCGTTGAACGACATGTGGTCGCCGCCACGCAGATAGCGATCAGGCCGCGACACCAGCTTTGGCTCGAAGGCGGAAACGTACTGCTCGGCGACCTGACGGATATAGCGCGCCAGTTGGCGCGACGCCGAATCGTCCTCCATGCCGGTGGTGCGGATCAGCTTGATCTCGTCGGGAGTCGCCGCGGCGGGAATCCCCTCGGAGAACACGCGCACCCACTGCGACTGCTGCAGCTTGTCGCCGGGCGTGCGGTTGCCGCCGACGATATCGTTGTTGAGCACGGCTTCGATGTCGATCTTCGCCGCCTTGGCGGCCTCGGCATAATGTGCGCTACCGTAGAGTCCCTGCTCCTCGCCCGCGACGGCCAGGAACACGATGGTCGCGGGGAACTTGTGCTTGCTCAGCACACGCGCGCATTCCAGGGAGACGGCGGTGCCGCTGCCGTCGTCGTTGGCGCCGGGCGCGGGATCGGTGACGTTGTCGTTGTCGCTGTTGCGCGAATCGTAGTGACCGCTCACCAAGTAGATGCGGCCGGCATTGGCGGGATCGGTGCCCTCCAGCGTGGCGACCACATTCACGATTTCTGTCATGTGCGGGATCCGCCGGGCGGGCGGATTGACGGTGAAGCTCTGCATCTCGACTTTAAGGCAGCCGCCGCAGTCTTTGGAGTAGCGCTCGAACTCAGAGCGGATCCACGCGCGCGCGGCGCCGATGCCGCGTCCCTTGGCGATCGAAGCCGCATCAGCGGCGGAGAGCGTGCTGCGGTTGTGGAAGCTGACCAGCTTCTCGATGGTGGCTTTCACGCGCCCCGGCGAAACATCCTTCACCGCGGCCACGATCTGCGGGTCCAGTTCCGGCGCTTTGGGGGTGCGGCCCTTCTGCTGAGCAACCGCCGCGGGGACGGCCATCATCCCCAGCACCCACCCTGCGACCCATCTTCTGAGCTGAGCCATGGCTTCCTCGCTGAACGGAAATCTCGCACCTCAGGGGTAGGCAGGCGCATCTTTGCACGAGCCGCAAAAAATCGCACCCCTGGTATTGACGCTGAGGGCAAAGGAATTCTAAATATTAGCAGACGGGGCGGAGGCGCCCCGTCTTGTTGGTGGAGGGCATAATGGTCCTATGTCCGGAATGTGAAAGCGACCTGGACATCGAAGAAGACGAGGTGGACGAGGGCGAGATCGTATCCTGTCCCGAGTGTGGCACCGACTTCGAGGTGATCACCACCAATCCCCTGGAACTGAACCGGGTGGTGGAAGAAGCGGCGGACGAGGACGAAGAAGAGGAAGAGGAGAAGGAAGACGGTGACTACTCCTGAGCGCCGTCGCCGGGGACGGCGGCTCGTCCTGCTGAGCCTGGTGTTGCTGGCGGCTGCGGCGGCCTGGGCGTCTGAGAAGCGCGCCGAGAGACCTTATGCTCTCATCTTCGGCACGGTCTATGCTCCCGACAATCGTCCGGCATACGGGGTGCGGGTGAAGATCCGCCGCGCCGATCAGAAGAAAGCGCATTGGGAACTCTATTCCGACCACCAAGGGGAGTTCGCGCAGCGGGTGCCGGCCGGCGCCGCCGATTACATAGTGTGCGCCGAGCCCGAAGATAAGCACGCGCCCAGGGCCGAAGCCAAAGTCCACGTCCAGAATGACGAGCGCGTGGATGTCGGCCTGCATCTAACCAAGTAGCACCGGCCGAAAGCTCACAAGGGGGCGCATGCGGAAAGCCGCGGGTATTGTGGCAGCCATCATCCTGCTCGGTCTGCTGGCGGCCGGCGATCCGGCCCCCAAGAACGAACCGCAGACCCGCACTCTGACCGGGCAGGTCACGGACAAGGCGGACGTGCCTATCTCGGGCGCAATCGTGTACCTGCAAAACACCCGCACGCAGGCGGTGAAGACCTACATCACCAGCGAGGGCGGCAATTACCGTTTCAGCTTCCTCTCCCCCAACGTGGACTACCAGGTGCGCGCCGAGTACCAGGGCCACAAGAGCGACACCAAGACGCTCAGCTCCTTCGACAGCCGCAGCAATGTGGTCATGCATCTGAAGATCAACATGGCGAAGTAGCGCCTTGGCGCGGCCATGTTCCCCCGGCACCCGTCCCCACGTTAGTGCTATACAAAAAGGCCGCCATAGCTGGCGGCCTGAACCTCTAGTGCTGAATAACTCAGCTCTGGTCGTTGCCGGCGCGTTTCCACTCCACCAGATCACCGATGGTCGCGGTGGCACTCGAAGCCGGATGCTTGTAAGCCTCGACGTCCTGGCGCGAGCCTTCCTCGCCGACGGCGCGGATCGACAGCCCGACCTTCTTCTCGTCGGGATTCATTTTGATGATCTTGAAATCGAAGTCCTGGCCGGGTTCCAGCCGGAGAGAGGCGCCATGCGCGTCGACGGCCTCGGAGTTGTGGCAGAGTCCCTCGACGCCGTCGGCGATCTCGACGAAGGCGCCGAAGCTGGCCACACGCAGCACCTTGCCGTGGAGCACGTCGCCCACGCGGCGGGTGGAGAAGAACGTCTCCCAGGCATCGGGCTGGAGCTGCTTGACGCCCAGCGACAGCCGGCGCTGATCGGAATCGATGCCCAGCACCACCGTCTTCACCTTGTCGCCCTTCTTCAGCACCTCGGAAGGATGCTTCACGCGCTTGGTCCAGCTCAGGTTGCTGACGTGGACTAGGCCGTCGATGCCGTCCTCGATCTCGATAAAGGCGCCGAAATCGGTGAGATTGCGCACCCGGCCCTCGACCGTCGAGCCGACCGGATATTTCTCGTGCAGCGTCTCCCAGGGATTGTTTTCAAGCTGCTTGAGCCCGAGCGAGATGCGCCGCTCCTGCGGGTTCACGTTGAGGACCACCGTCTGCACCTGCTGGCCGACGTTGACCAGCTTGGAAGGATGCTTGGTGCGTTTGGACCAGGTCATCTCACTGACGTGCACCAGCCCCTCGATGCCCTGCTCCAGCTCGACAAAGGCGCCGTAGTCGGTAATGGAGATCACGCGTCCCTTGACGTGCGCGCTCACGGGGTAGCGCTGCGCCGCGTCCAGCCAGGGATCGGGCGTGAGCTGCTTGAAGCCCAGCGAGACGCGCTGCTTCTCCTTGTCGTACTTGAGGACCTTGACATGAATCTCGTCGCCCACGTTGACCAGGTCGCGAGGATGCGTGAGCCGGCCCCAGGACATATCGGTGATGTGCAGCAGGCCGTCGATCCCTCCCAGATCCACGAAGGCGCCGTAGTCGGTGAGGTTCTTCACCACGCCGGTCATCACCGCGCCCTCTTCCAGCTTCTCCAGGGTCTTGGCGCGCTTCTCGCCCACTTCTTCTTCCAGCATCTGCTTGCGCGAGACCACGATATTGCCGCGCTTCTTGTTGAGCTTGATGACGCGGACTTCGAGGTCCTGGCCTTTGAGCGCGTCCAGGTTGCGGACCGGCTTCAGGTCAACCTGCGAACCGGGCAGGAAGGCGCGCGCTCCGATATCGACCGATAGACCGCCCTTCACCCGCTCCACCACCTTGCCCTTGATGGGCGTCTTATCGTTGTAGGCCTTCTCGATGTCCTCCCACACCCGGATGCGCTGGGCTTTCTGGTAGGAGAGCGCGACGTACCCTTCTTCAACCTGGCCGTGCTGCACCATGACGTCGATCTCGTCGCCCGGGTGGACCTTGGGATTGCCCTCGGCATCCTGCACCTCGGCGATCGGGAGAAGCCCCTCGGACTTGGAGCCGATGTCCACGACTACATGGCTGGCAGTGATCTTAAGAACCGTACCTTTATGAATGCGGCTTTCGTTCAGTGCTTCGGTTTCAGCAGTAAAGGTTTCGAGTGCGGTGGCAAAGTCTTCCATGGTTTCTCGATCTCGGCGGACCAGCGCTGGCGGATGCGAAGCCTCGGCGGGCCGATCGTAAGTGGGATTTTGGGACGTTTCTGCGGACGGGCTTGGTGCTTGGGCCTTAGTCGGTTCAGCTTCCGCAGCGGCGTGCTCGGCTTCCGGCTGGGGGTTGCGGACTGTGGTTTCTTCCTGCAATGCTTTGCTCAAGTGCGCCCCGCACACGTACAGGCGTGGGCGGGGTCTGTCTCTCGGACGGACTGCGGGCGGCGGGCCTGCTTGCTTGCGATGACGACAGCCCGCAACCTCCCGAATTCAAGGGGACACGACTCGAGGAAGCTGCGAACAGCGGCTAGGAACCCTGCGGCCGGATCTACCGGGGCGATACCCGCGTCCCAAAGACCCTTCGACTATAGCAACCGCTCGCAAAAGGTGTCAAACGGCGCCGAGGAAATTTTTTTCTTTGTAACAACCTCCATAATCCCCGTTGTGTGTCAATGGCTATTCATGGTCGCGCCGATCCTCGCCCACCACGGCTAAAGCCCGTCTCATCTGGCGTGACGGGTTCGCAGGGCGCTTCCTGCCAGGGCGGGTGTTTCGTCCGTCCCAGCCCTGCTGATTTTTGCTACCCTGCCACCATGGATTTCCTGTGGACACCGTGGCGTTACGCCTACATCGTCTCCTCGGACAAGGCCCCGGGCTGCGTTTTCTGCCAGGCCTTCCAGAGGACCGACGACCGCAATACCGGAGTGGTGTACCGGGGGCGCTACTGCTTCGTCATTGTCAACGCGTTCCCCTACACTTCGGGCCACGTGATGATCGTTTCCAACCAGCACCTCGATGAACTCCGCAGGCTGCCGCCGGAGACCGCCCAGGAGATGATGGCGCTGGCACAGCGCCTGGAAGACGTCTTGCGTGAGGTTTACCAGCCCGACGGCATCAATCTGGGAATGAACATTGGGAAGGCTGCCGGCGCCGGCGTGGCCGGGCATATCCACATGCACGTGCTGCCGCGCTGGCTGGCCGATTCCAATTTCATGACCGTGGTGGGCGAAACGCGCATGCTGCCCGAGTCGTTGGAAACCACGTACGATCGCCTGAAGGCGAAGCTTTCGTAAGAAACTGCTGTTCTGTGGGAAGCCAACGCCTCTAAGGCACGGGCCCCAAAGGCCGCTTATTGAGAACCGGCTTCAGCCGCTGGGGATTTGCGCAATCTCGCCATTTGTCACGTGGCTGAAGCCGCAGCCTCTGTTACAACAACTTTTCCCACGCTGGGCAGGCGTGGGCATCCACGGCTATCGCCGGCCTACGCGTGTTACCAAGGTTTGCCCCAGCAAAGCATTGAATCCGTTACATTACCGTGGTTCCTGCGCCTGCCGACCATCTCCCTTGGTAACTTTCGCCCCCCTGGCAGCACCTGTACTCTAGGTCAGCCACCAGAGGTGCATCGGTGTCATCTCCCCGACTTGGGACGGCGGGCAGCCGGACTGGCGCCGCGCGTGCGTTTGCGCGCAGCCTGAACATCCTGCTGAAGTATGTCCGCCTGTACGGCGTCGATCACAAGCTCAC
>DASQGF010000099.1:0-5711 GCA_035632755.1 Terriglobales bacterium | reverse complement strand
CGGAGGAAGCCAATGCGATCCTTCGCAAGGCGGCGGCAGCACTGCCTGCCGCGGCGGCCCAGCAGACTCAAACAAAAGTTGCGGCTACGGGAGAGACGGTCCAGGCAGCGATCGACAATTTTGCCTTCACTCCAAAGGAGCTGAGGATCAAAACGGGTTCAACCGTGCTCTGGACGAACAAGGATGACATCCCGCACACCGTCACCAGTGACAACAATGTGTTTGCGTCTCCGGTATTGGACACCAATCAGAAATTCCAGTTCACGTTCGCAAACCCCGGCAAGTTTCCCTATTTCTGCAAGCTCCACCCTATGATGACCGGGGTAGTCGTGGTGGAGTGAGCTGGCGGTCGAGATATCAGCATCGTGGAGTGCCGCCCCGCGTCGGTCAGTCCTGTAGTTGAACGGGAGCCTGACGAACGCTTCAGCACCGTGCTATGAACGGTTCGACGGTCGCGGCAGTTCTTCGCGCCGGAAGTAAGGGTCCAATCTTTGCCGGAGTTGCAGTCGTGCCCGCAGTAGCCGCGCCTTGACCGCAGTGACGGAAAGGCCCAGCGCCTCGGCGGTCTCCGCGGTGGAGAATCCCTCCACATCGCGTAGCAGGAAGACGGTGCTGTAGTGCTGCGGCAACCCGGCCAGCGCCCGCGTTAGGATGGCGCGCAGCTCGCGCCGGCCATAGAGCTGCTCGGGATCGGGTCTCCAGTCCGCGACCTCTTCGGGAAGAGCGCTGGGATCGTCGGGGTCACCTCCGCGGAGGGGTACGGTTTCATGCCCGCGGCGATGCCGCAGCCGCATCAAAGCCGTGTTGACCGTGATCCGCGTCACCCAGGTGGAGAAGCGCGAGCGTTCCTCGAAGCGATCGAGGTTCTGGAACGCCTTCAGAAAAGCCTCCTGGGCGACTTCTTCCGCGTCCTCGCGCGAGCCCGTGATGTGCTGGGCGACGCGGAACACCATCGCCTGGTTGCGCCGCAGCAATTGCTCGAAGGCGCCCACGTCGCCCTCTTTTGCGGCGTGCACCAGCGCCATATCGCCGTCTTCTACCGGGCGGACGCCCGGCGCGGACGCTGCGTTTTCAGTGGCCGGCATCATCGAATGTGCTCACCTGTCCCGGAGGACCTTCCTTGAGGACGCCGCCGTTGTCCAGGTACACCGTGACCGCGTAGGCGCGGCGCGGCACCGAGTTCACGCGTACCGTGGTCACGATCCGCTGCGCTCCCGTCATGCCGGCATGGGCCGGCACTTCCGCCAGGCGCGTGCTGGAATCGGCGTCATAGAAACGAATGGCCTGAATGCAATTGCTGGTTCTGCTCAGCCCGCACGCGGGATAGCTGGAGAAATTGAAGCTCGTCACCAGGTACATGTCGAGTGTACCTGCGTGCCTCTCCGCGCCCAGCCACGCGCGCAGCAGGAACATCACCGCAATAACGATTAGCAACGTCTTTTTCATCACTGCTTCTCAGGCCACAATTGGCCGTTAAACAATTAGACGGTGAATTGTCTGATTCGCTGCCTCTCTTGTTCGTAAACTTTTCGTAACTAAATTTGTTCCGCCTCGCGCCTGCTGGAATAACCAGGCCGTTTTCCGGTTAGCACCGTTGGGTGGCGAAAACGCCACGAAAAAAGAAAAGGAGCAATCACCGATGCGAAACGCACTTCTGATCACTGCGGCTTTGTTCTGCCTGGCGACTTCTGCCCTGGCAGCGGACGAGAAGCAGAACGCGCAGCCGCAATCGAAGCAAACCGAGCAAACCCAGATGGCGCGCAACGACGCCGACGGATCCATGGACCACGCTTCTTCGGCAAAGAGCGACTGCATGCCGAAAGCGGGAAAACAGTCGCAGCCGAAGAACCGGCAGGACAACTCGGAAGGCGATCCTCAGGCCTCGCAGAACCAAGTGGAGTATGGCGGCGCCGGATAAGCCCAGCGCCACGGCGAAGGGGAGGAGTCCCAGTCGGCTGGGCTCCCCCCTTTTGGCGACCAGCCTGCCAGGAGCAATCAAAAATGTTAGGGAATAAACGGCACCGGTTTCTGGTTTAATACTTGGCGCTGTGTCTGCGCATGCCTCCAGTGCCGGCTTCGAAGAACTGGCGATGCCGCTCTTCGATTCGCTCTACAACTTCGCGCACTGGCTTACGCAGAACCGCGAGGAAGCGGAAGACCTGGTGCAGGAGACCTACGCCAAAGCGTTGAAGGGATTCGGCTCGTTCCAGCCGGGAACGAATTTCCGCGCCTGGATTTTCCGCATCCTGCGCAATACATTCCTGACTTCGCGCACGGGCCTGGCGGCCACGCGCACCGTGCCGCTCGAGACCGAAGACGAAGAGCAGACTGTGGCCGTATCGCGCGAGACGCCTGAATCCATCCTGCTGGAGCAGGCCGGCCAGCAGCAAGTCCAGGCTGCGCTCGAGCAGGTGCCAGTTATTTTTCGCGAAGTGCTGCTGTTGTGCGACGTGGAAGAGATGAGCTATCAGGAGATCGCAGACACTCTCGGCGTGCCGATCGGCACGGTGATGTCGCGCCTTTACCGGGCGCGCAAGGCGCTGCGGACGGCGCTGCAAGAGCAAGACAAGATGCGGGAGACCAAGCATGCCTGACGATCGCTGGCAGCCGAAGCTCGACCAGTACCTGGATTCCGAGCTCTCCGCCGAGGAGATGCGCGGCATGGACGCGCACCTGCGGGAGTGTCCCTCCTGCTCCGGCGATGCCCTGCGCCGCATGCAGCTCAAGCGCGCTACCCGCCTCGCGGGCCAGCGCTACACGCCCAGCGCCGAGTTCCGCCGCCGCATCGAGCGACAGGTCGCGGCCAAGCGCCGCCCGGCGCGCGGCTGGCTGTGGATGCCAGCTCTAGCCATGGCCGCGGTGGTGCTGCTCGTCGCCACCGTCACCGTGGGTCGCTGGTACGAGCGTTCGCGCTCCGAGCAGTTGCTGGCCGAGCTGGCCGATATCCACGTCGCCGACCTGGCGTCCCCCACCCCGGTGGACGTCGTCTCCACCGACCGCCACACCGTCAAGCCCTGGTTCCAGGGGAAACTGCCGTTCACCTTCGACCTGCCTGAGCTCCAAGCCACCGGCTACACTCTGGTGGGCGGACGCGTGGCTTATCTCCAGCACGAGCCCGGAGCTCACCTGCTCTATGACGTGGGCGCGCACCACATCTCGGTGTTCATTTTCCGCGACCGCCCGGAGATCGAACGCGCGTTTCCCGCTCGCGATTCCACCAGCCGCATGCTCTCCTTCCACGTGGAGTCGTGGGCGAAGGGTGGCTTGCGGTATTTCGTCTTTGGCGATGCCAGCCCTGAAGCCATCCAGGGCCTCAGCCGTCTGCTGAAGCAGGCCGGCGCCTGAGGCGATCTTGTCGCCCAGCTTCCCCGCATTGGCCGCATGCCCGGCAGCTAGTATCATGTAGCCATGAACCTCGGCTTCCCGGAGATGCTGTTCCTGTTCCTTCTGGCCCTGCTGTTGTTTGGGCCGAAGAAGCTGCCGGAGATCGGCCGCCAGATTGGTCGCGGCCTGGCCGAGTTCAAGCGCGCCTCCAACGAACTGAAAGGGCAACTGGAGAACGAGATGCGGCTACTCGAAGCCGAGGACCGCGAGAAGATGATCTCACCGCCTCCGCGTCCCCCCGAGAACACCGTCGCTGCCTCGGGGGAGACTGCCTCCGTATCTACGGAGCCTGCGGCTGTTGCCGCCGTGGCCACCGCCGCTCCCACGGATGCGGCGCCGCACATCTCCACTCCGCTGACTGCGGACCATCAGCAGGGCGTCGCCGCCGCGGCCTCCGATCCCCCTCCCTCGCCCGGTCCTGGAGTAGAAGGTGCCTGAGACCGAGACCGAAACCAAGCCAGAGCTGCCCGGAATGAGCTTCCTGCAGCACCTGGAGGAACTGCGGCGGCGCATCATCTACTCCCTGCTGGCGGTGGCCGCAACCTTCCTGGTGGGCTGGTGGAAGGCGGAGCGCATCTTCGCCTTCATGCAGGCGCCTATTATGACCGCCCTGCACGCCCACAAGCTCGATGAAAAGCTCGTCTATACCAACCCCACCGACCCCTTCAACATGTACCTGAAGGTCGGGTTGATCGCCGGGCTGTTCATCGCCTCGCCTTTCATCCTCTACCAGGTGTGGGCCTTCATCGCGCCCGGCCTGTATCGCCACGAGAGGCGCTACATCCTGCCCTTCATGTTTTCGACGGTGGGTCTGTTCCTGGCGGGAGGCGCCTTCGGCTACAAGATGGTGTATCCGGCGGCGCTCGACTTCCTGATCGGGTACGGCGCGCAGTTTCAGCCCATGATCACCATCGGCGAGTACACCAACCTGTTCCTGACGGTGGTGCTGGGGATGGGGATCGTCTTTGAGATGCCCATCCTCATCTTTTTCCTGGCGCTGATGGGGATCGTGAGCGCGGGCTGGATGTGGCGCAACCTGCGTTACTCCATCCTGGTGATCTTCATCATCGCGGCCATCGTGACCCCCACCACCGACATCCTCAATATGTGCATCTTCGCCGCGCCCATGGTCGCGCTGTACGTGCTCAGCATCGCCGTCGCCTGGCTGGTGCACCCGACACGGCGGAAAGCCCGCGCGGCCAAAGCCAAAGCGCAAGCATGATCGTCCCGGAGTCGCGCCGAAGGTGGCTGGTGGCGGCTGTGCCCGCGCTGCTGATGCTGGTGCTCGCCCCGCTGGCGCTTAAGCGTCTGGGACGTCTCCCTGAGGCGTCACCGGCTACTCAGGCCGCAGCCCCGTTGCCATCCCCCGTGCCGGCGAGTACCGCCGCCACTACTGCCCGCGAGCTACCTCAAATCAATGCCGCGCGGGCCATGCAGTACGTGCGTGAGGTGGTCGCGTTCGGACCGCGTCCCATCGGCAGCGCTTCCCACAAGAAGCTCGAGGCCTATCTGCTCGCGCACCTGAAGGGCGTAACTGTCGAGCACGACGAATTCACCGCCTCCACGCCCGAGGGACAGTTTCCGATCCATAACATCATCGCAAAATTTCCGGGGACGAAGCCGGGCGCGGTGGTCATCGCCACACACTACGACACTCTGATGTCGGTGAAGAACTTCGTCGGCGCCAACGACGGCGGCTCCGGCACCGGGCTTTTGCTCGAGCTCGCCAACCAACTCCGCGGCGCCAGGCGCAGCGGGTACAGCGTGTGGCTGGTGTGGCTGGATGGGGAAGAGGCTGTGCACAAGTGGTCCGCCACCGACAGCACCTACGGCAGCCGGCATCTCGCCGAGAAGTGGCAGAAAGACGGCACCCTCAGCCAGGTCAAGGCCTTCCTGCTGGCGGACATGATCGGCGACGCCGACCTCAACATCGATCGCGACCAGAACTCCACCCCCTGGCTGGAAGACCTAGTCTTCCAGGCGGCCAGCAAGCTCGGTTACCAGTCTCATTTCTTCGCGCGCGGGCTGGCGGTCGACGATGACCACCTGCCGTTCGCCAGGGCCGGCGTCCCCGTCGCCGACCTGATCGACTTCGATTACGGCTACAACAACGTCTTCTGGCACACGCCCCAGGACACGCTCGACAAGCTCAGCCCCAAGAGCCTGCAGATCACCGGCGACGTGCTGCTCGAGACCGTGCGCCTTCTCGACCAGAAGTAGCGGCGGCGTCTCGCCGGCATGCTGCCGGCCGTTTTGAAAGGACGCGGCTTCACAGGCTGCGGAAAAACTTCCAGCGAAGCTCGTTTTGAAGGGGCGCGGCTTCAGCC